>JAUVIX010000102.1 GCA_030592565.1 Chlorobiota bacterium | reverse complement strand
TGGCTAACCACCACTCCATGCTTCATATTTCCTCTATGGGCAAAGCTGCCTGCTGTATTAATTGTCAGTAAAACAATGAGATAGGAGTTTTGGTTTAATGCTTTCATATTGTTAATGGTGCTTACACGATTGCTAAAGTACAACTTTTTCTTTTATGAAAATACAAATCAAATAATAAAATGATTTAGATATCTTCTTTCAAAAGATACTCAGCAATCTGCACCGCATTTGTGGCAGCACCTTTTCTGATGTTATCAGCCACTATCCATAGATTCAGGCTGTTTGGCTGTGAGAAATCGCGCCTGATACGCCCCACAAAAACATCATCTTTCCCACAGACGTTTATCGGCATGGGATAGAGGTTGTTTTCGGGATCATCCAGCACGGTAATCCCTTTCTCCGAATTAAGTAATTCTAGTATTTCATTTATGGTAAAGTCATTCTCAAACTCCAGGTTTACACTCTCTGAATGGCCACCCTCAACCGGGACACGCACTGCAGTTGCGGTAATCTTTAAACTGTAATCATCAAGAATTTTCTGAGTTTCACTAACAAGCTTCATCTCCTCTTTTGTGTAGCCATCTTCAACAAACAGATCGCAATGCGGAATGCAGTTTTTGTCAATTGAGTGAGGATAAAACTTTTCACCAGTATTACCAGCCCTTTCATTTTCCAGTTGTCTGACCGCTTTTACTCCTGAGCCTGTTACCGATTGATAGGTGGAGACAACGACTCTTTTTATCTTAAATTTTTTATGAAGCGGATTCAGGGCCATTACAAGTTGTATAGTTGAGCAATTGGGATTTGCAATAATCAGGTCGTCTTTGGTGAGGATGTTTGCGTTTATCTCAGGCACAATAAGCTTTTTATCCGGATCCATACGCCATGCTGATGAGTTGTCTATTACATAGGTTCCGACTCTGGCAAACTCAGGTGCCCATTGCAATGAAATACTGCCTCCTGCAGAAAAAAGTGCAATATCAGGCTTTAACCTGACCGCTTCTTCAAGGCCAATCACCGACACTTCTTTATCTTTGAAAGTAATCTTCCTGCCTGCTGATTTTTCCGATGCCACAGGTATCAGTTCGGATATAGGAAAACCTCTCTCCTCAAGAACTTTAATCATTACTGAACCTACTAAACCTGTTGCTCCAATGATTGCTACTTTCATAAATATAAAATTTGTAAACTAATTACTACTCAACAAAAGTAATGATTGTTATTTATATAGCTAAATATTATTGTACCGGTGATATAAATTTATCTTAATTTTGGAACGTTATTGAAAATCTACTAATTCTATAAAAATATAAAGTTATGAAATTCGATCCGGCATCAAAAATTCAGGATTTATTACAATTTGGAGAATTCGGAGGAGTTAATCCTTCTATCACTGACTCAGCAACTTATACCTTTTTGCAGGCAAAGGATATGCTTGATACCTTTCAAGGAGAAACAGAAGACTATTTTCTATATTCGCGACATTGGAATCCCAGTAACAAATACCTCGCTGATGCTATGGCTGCTATGGAAGGGACTGAAAGTGCCTGGCTAACTGCTTCGGGAATGGCTGCGATTACAAATACAATTCTTCAGTTGTGCAATTCAGGCGACCACATAGTTACCAGTATTACAACTTATGGAGGCACATTTGCTTTTTTTCATAACTATCTGAAAAAGTTTAATATTGAAGTCTCTTTCGTTGATATTACCGACCTCAAGGCGGTTGAGAAAGCTATAAACCCTAATACCAAAGTTATATACACAGAAACTGTGACCAATCCTATGCTTCAAATTTCAGATATTCCTGAATTGAAGAAATTAGCTAAAAAATATGGAGCAAAACTGGTTGTGGATAATACTTTTACACCGATGATAGTTGCGCCAAAACTTCATGGTGCTGATATTGTGGTTTATAGTCTGACAAAGTATGTAAATGGAAAGAATGATCTGGTGGCTGGTGCTGTTTGTGCTGATCAGGTTTTTATCAACTCATTAATTGACCTGAATGCAGGTTCTTCAATGTTGCTCGGACCTGTTCTTGATCCGTTGCGTTCATCTCAGATTTTGAAAAATATGCATACTCTTCATATTCGTATGAAACAGCACAGTAAGAATGCATTGTATTTGTCCGAAAAATTTAAAGAAGCAGGTATTCCTGTTGTTTATCCCGGATTTAAAGAGCACAGAGGGTATGAGGTGTTTACCAAAATGTTAAATTCTGAATATGGATATGGTGGTATGCTTGCTATTGATATGAAAACATCTGATATGGCTAATGCTCTTATGGAGGTGATGGAAGAAAAAGGAGTTGGTTATCTTGCAGTTAGCCTGGGTTATTTTAAGACACTATTCAGTTGCTCTGGTAAAAGCACATCATCGGAGGTGCCGGAGGAAATTCAAAAGGACATTGGAATATCGGATGGGCTTGTGAGATTTTCTATGGGACTTGATAATGATATTGAGCGTACCTGGGAAATGATTCATTCATCTCTTACAGAATTGAAGATATTATAAACTACACCTTTAATGGAGTTAAGGTTAACTGATAAAGTTGCGCTAATTACCGGAGCCTCTCGTGGCATTGGAAAGGCAACTGCTCAGATGTTTGCTGATGCAGGGGCTTCAATTATTGTACATTATAATAATAATGATAAAGCTGCCCATGAGGTACTTGACTCTCTAAAAGGGGATACTCATAGTATGATACAGGCAGATTTGTCTGAATCCGGTGAAGTTGGAAATCTTGTATCCGAAATTATAGACAAATATGGCAGGATTGATATTCTTGTCAACAACGCTGGTGTTTTTGAAGAATTTGATGTGTTGTCCTTATCTTACTAAAAGTGGCAGCAGGTCTGGAACAAGACTATTGCTACAAATCTGACAGGGGCTGCAAATCTTTCATTTTTAATTGCAAAGGAGATGAAGAGGGCAGGAGGGGGTAAGATAATTAATGTTTCATCAAGGGGAGCTTTTCGTGGTGAACCCAATGCGCCAGCCTATGGAGCGTCTAAGGCAGGAATGAATGCTTTCGGACAGTCATTTGCAAAAGCATTTGCCCCACATAAAATCTATGTTTATACAATCGCCCCGGGTTTTGTTGAAACTGATATGTTTAATTATGCTAAGCAGAGATATGACGAGGCAGAGATTATTGATCAAAGCCCTATGAAACGAATAGCGCAGCCAGAGGAAATTGCACGTATTGCATTGTTCCTTGCAGCTCAGGGGTCGGAGTATATGACCGGCTCTATTATTGATGCAAATGGTGCTTCTTATTTGAGAACATAAAAATTCAGAACTCCTGATCTAATTGTTAAATTACAGGCAGTTAGATGTTTATAATCATTTTTGATCGGAGCTAAAGCTCATAAAATCAATACAATAAGTGCAATAAAATTAAATTTTTGAACTACTCTTTTATAAGAGTTACAAGACTGTTGCAATACTCATTATACAAAAATATTCGAGGCCAGAGAAATTTTTCAACCGGAGTTATCTTAATGATAATGAGGATTGAAAAATTTTGATAACGAAGAAGATTGAAGTAGAATGAGTTTGATTATGAGTTATTCACATATATTGCAACGGTCTTGTTACTTTGTTTTTACAAACCTCAACTTGTAAAATAAAAAGTCATCACTATCCAGACTGATGGTGAAATAACCTGGTTCTCCTTCCTCATTTATATAGAAGGTCAGATTTCCCGGCTTTAGAAACTTATCATTGAATGTGAATTTAAAAGTGTCATAATTATTATGTTTCATATCGCCAGATAACAGTTCTTTTGCCGGAAGAAGTGAGAGATGTAGTTTGCCATATTTTAAAGATATCTCAGCTTTGCCATACATTTTATCTTCATAAATCCCGGTATAATTCTCAATTGCCAGCGATGGGCCGGTTGATTCTGTGTTAATTATTGTCGTTGGTTGATTTTGAACCTCATCACGTGCATCCTGGCTTTGTTTCCTTTTGAGATAAAGAGCAGCCCAGTCTTTTGGATTTTGAATATCATCAAGGTTGAAATCAATTAATTTGTGATACAGAGCCTCAACCAGTCCTGAAAGCTGGTTCGAAAGAATTACAAAGCCAACATTTTCTTCGGGAATTAATACCACTTTAGAATGAAAGCCAGGGAGTCCACCGCCATGCTGGATAATCTTTAATCCATCATAATCATTCATAAACCAACCAAGTCCGTATTCATAAAAATGGGTGCCACCTTTTTTCCCCTCACTTTTCCAGTTTAGGCTTGTATGAGGAGAAGTCGTAATGTTATAACTATTTTTCGAAAAAATAGTATCCCCATTATAAACCCCCTTGTCTAGCCAAAGCTCAATCCACTTTAGCATGTCATCAACTGATGAGTTTATTGAGCCGGCAGGGCCAATATTATCATAGTTAATGAAGTCGAGAGGCTCTCCTTCAAGATGCGGGTAAGCAATATCCATTTCTTTGGTAAACCCTGAATTTGTTGTTGTCGTTGAATTCATTCCGAGAGGCTTAAAAATACTGTTTGTTACAAAGTCGTCCCAGCTAATACCTGTTGTGTTTTCAATCAACTCTCCTGCAGCAATGAACATTAGGTTTGAGTACCCGAATTTTTGCCTAAAACCATATGTGTTTTTCCTCTGTCTGAATCTCTTCAGAACTTCTGATCTTGAATAATTGGTTCCATACCACAGCAGATCGCCATCAAAGGTTTCATATCCCGATCGGTGACAAAGCAGGTCATCCACCCGAAAGTCGCGGGTTATATATGGATCATAAAGCTGAAATTCAGGATAGTGAAAAATAACCTCATCATTCCAGTTAAGTTTACCTTTATCAACAAGAATTCCGATTGAAGCCGCAGTGAAAGCTTTTGTGCAGGATGCTATGCCGAAAATTGTTTTTGTCCCAACAGGTTCCTTTGTTTTAGCGTTTTTGTTTCCGTACCCTTTTGCAAAAATGACCTCTCCATCTTTTACCATCCCGATAGCGATTCCCGGAACTTCAAAATCATTAAGTGCTTTCAGGATATATTTATCAAGCTCTTTAAAATCCTGTTTGGTCTGACTAATACTACTATTGCTTAAAGAAACCCCAACGATAAGGCATATTGATATTATCAGCCTGATATTTAGTTTATTCATAGTTTTTTTGTTCTACTTATTGAGGGGCGAATATAGGCTAAATATTATTTTGATGTGCTGACAAAATATAGACTCTGAAATTCATCTTCAATAAACCATCTATAAAATTAGGTGCATTTCATGAAGATAAACTCGTTGCACCCCTCACCTTTTCCGATAGCTATCGGAACTCCCAACGGGAGAGGAAAGGCCTGCGCGACAGCTTCTTCCCTCTCCTTGAGGAGAGGGATAGGGTGAGGTGAAATATAACAACATCAACAAAATAGTATAAAATGAGTGACAAATTAATGTCAGCACATCAAAATAATATTTAGCCCGAATTTACTTTAAATATTTTGTTTCGGCACATTCTTTTTTAGTATCTTTATTGCCTGAATAAATCACTTAAGCAATGACCGAAGAATTTTTACATTATATCTGGAAGTTTAAACTTTTTGATATCGACTCCAGACTTATCTCCGGTGAGGATATTCAGATTATCGAATCCGGCACTCACAATTTTGATTCGGGACCTGATTTTCTTAATTCCAGGATAAAAATTGGTGATACTATCTGGGCTGGCAATGTAGAGATACATATTCGCTCTTCTGATTGGTTCACTCACAGACACCAGGATGATGAAGCATATGATAATGTGATACTTCATGTTGTTTATGTTGATGATAAACCTGTTAAAAGGAAAAACGGAGAGTTTATCCCGACACTCGAATTGAATGGAAAATTTGAGGATGCGTTGTATAATCGCTATCAGTATTTTCTTAGTAGCCGCCAATGGATTCCCTGCGAAAAGTTTATTCAACGTGCAGGCCGTTTCATCATTAATAATCAACTGGACAGACTGCTTGTTGAGCGGCTTGAGGATAAGTCAACAGTTATTCGGGAGCGGTTGCAGTTTAACGGTAATAATTGGGAGCAAACGTTTTATGAATTTCTTGCAAGGAACTTTGGGTTTAAAGTAAATGCTGTACCCTTTGAGATGACTGCAAAATCATTGACCCTGACATATCTTGGTAAACATAAAAATAATCTCCTGCAGATTGAAGCAATGCTTTTCGGACAGGCTGGTTTCCTTGAAGAGGATGATGGAGATGAGTACTATATGAAACTGAGAAAGGAGTATCTGTTTTTAAAGAAAAAGTTCGGACTAATCCCCATTGACAGACACTTATGGCGTTTTATGAGAATGCGGCCGTCAAACTTCCCTACAATCCGGCTTTCGCAATTTGCAAATCTGATACATCAGTCATCTCATCTGTTTTCAAAATTATTGGAGACTGAGAAGTTTCCCGACCTGATTCCATTATTCGACGTTTCTGTTTCTACATATTGGGAAACCCATTATTCATTTGGTCAGGAGTCGGTCAAGCGCTCTAAAAACCTTGGTAAAACTGCTGTACATTTGATTATGATTAATACAGTAGTCCCATTTCTATTTATTTATGGAAGAGTGAAGAGTGAGCAAAAGTATATCGACAGGGCATTGATTTTTCTTGATCAGTTGCCCGGTGAAAACAATGCTATTATCAGACACTGGGAAGAGCTTGGTATGAGCACCCGCACTGCATATAGCACCCAGGCTTTATTGCAATTGAAAAATATTTATTGTAACCGGAAAAGATGCCTGCAGTGCAGTATTGGCAATGAGTTGTTAAAGGAGACGATTGGCTAGAAAATGTATTTGTAAAATGTTGTATAATTTGAGATATTGGATTGTTCAATACAAGTATCTTTCAATACAATCATTGATTAAGCAGTGTTTTATTTTGCATTTATGATTGTAGCAGTATTGATTCATAAAATATTTAATAAAACATTAGGTTTTTTATAAATTAACTTATACTTTTGCACCCCAATTTGAAAACCGCTGTATGGCAGGTTTTAAAATATAAAAGGAGACTTTAGAAATGGCAAAAAAAAGTAAAGACGCAAGAGTCCAGGTAATTTTAGAGTGCACAGAGCACAAGACCAGTGGAAGACCGGGAACATCAAGATATGTTACCACTAAGAATAAAAAAAATACTCCCGAGAGGCTTGAACTGAAAAAGTTCAATCCAATTTTGAAAAAATATACTATTCACAAAGAAATTAAATAATATTTGTTATGGCTAAGAAAGTTGTTGCGACATTACAGACAGCAGGTAAAAACTATACCAAGGTGATAAAAATGGTTAGATCGCCTAAAACAGGTGCCTATTCTTTTAAGGAGAGCATCCTTCACGTTGAAGAGGTGAAAAATTATTTGGCGAAAAAGTAAATAATATTTGAAATAAAAGGAATTTTAAGGCTTTTTCCTGTTTTGGGGAAAAGCCTTTTTATTATGACTAATGGTAAGTTGAAATATATCTATAATTGTTTTCTCATAGGTCAATTATTCCAACATTCCAGTACCCCATAATTGCTGATGACTTGTTTCCGGGGTTTTAGTATAAAGTAATTAACACAATTAACATTTTATATATGGGCTTTCTGAATATATTTTCAAAAGAGAAAAAAGAAAAACTTGATAAGGGATTATCAAAAACCAAAGAAAATGTCTTTTCAAGGCTTTCAAGAGCCGTTGTAGGTAAAACTAAAATTGATGATGAGGTTCTGGATAACCTGGAGGAAATTCTTGTAACCTCTGATGTTGGTGTTGATACAACTCTAAAGATAATTGAAAGGATAGAAGCCAGGGTGTCAAAGGACAAATATCTTGGAACTCCGGAACTGAACAGGATTCTGAAAGAAGAGATTGCTGCACTACTGCTTGAAAATAACATGGAAGACCTTGTTGAATTCACAGTTCCTGAAGGTAAGCACCCTTATGTTATTATGGTTGTTGGAGTTAATGGTGTTGGAAAAACCACAACTATTGGAAAGCTTGCCTACCATTTTAAAAAATCTGGCAAATCAGTACTTCTTGGAGCGGCTGATACTTTCAGAGCTGCTGCTGTACAACAGCTTCATATCTGGGCCGACAGGGTCGGAGTGCCGATTGTTGATCAGGGAATGGATGCCGATCCAGCTGCTGTTGCCTTTGATACTCTTAAATCTGCATTGGCCAAAGATTCAGATGTAGTGATAATAGATACTGCCGGACGCCTTCATAACAAGGTAAATCTTATGAATGAACTCACTAAAATAAAAAGAGTTATGCAAAAGGTTGTTCCAGATGCCCCTCACGAAATTTTACTTATTCTTGATGCCTCAACAGGTCAGAATGCAATAGAGCAGGCACGACAGTTTACAGCAGCTACCGAAGTGAATGCACTTGCACTTACCAAACTTGACGGTACAGCAAAAGGTGGTGTTGTTATAGGGATTTCGGACCAATTCAAAGTTCCTGTTAAATATATTGGTATTGGCGAAAAGATGGAAGACCTTCAGGTCTTTAATCGTGCTGAATTTGTTGATAGTCTTTTTGATTAAATGTATGAATGAATCCAAATACATTTTTTTAATAAAAATATATAACAAATATAGTTAATGAAATATACAGTCTAAACCTTCAGTTGTTTCTTTCCGCTCCAGAGGGAGTTCCGATGGCTATCGGAAAAAGGTGAGGGGTTATATAACAGTTATTTGCCTGTTGCTGTTTTTTGATTTTTATTGTTAACATTAATGCTGTTTTGAAAACAAAATCTACAAATAAAAAAATAAACCTGATTTCACTCGGATGTTCTAAAAATTTGGTGGACTCTGAGGTGCTAATGGGGCAACTGAATTCAAATAATATTGAAGTCACATTTGAGAAAGATGACAGTAGGGCTGATGTGGTGGTGATAAACACTTGTGGTTTTATTCATTATGCAAAGCAGGAGTCGATTGACACAATACTGGATTTTGTCGAAGCAAAGAAAAACGGCCTGATTGAGAAAGTTTATGTTATGGGCTGCCTTTCCGATAGGTATAAAAAAGATTTGCAGAACGAGATTGAAGATGTGGATAGCTATTTTGGTGTAAATGATATAAGTAAGATAGTAGCTGAACTAGGAGGTCAATACAGAAAAGAGCTTGTTGGCGAAAGGGTTTTAACGACTCCTTCACATTTTGCATATCTGAAAATTGCAGAAGGTTGCGACAGAAGATGCTCTTTCTGTGCAATACCTTTTATCAGAGGAAAACACATCTCAAGACCTGTAGATGAAATTGTTGTTGAAGCACAAAAACTAGTTGATAGAGGAGTTAAGGAGATTATTCTGATTTCTCAGGATTTGTCCTATTATGGCCTTGACCTGTATAAAAAGAATATGCTTGCTCATCTTATTGATCGTTTATCATCTATTCAAGGACTGGAATGGCTGAGGCTGCACTATCTCTATCCATATACATTCCCGATGGAAGTTCTGGATATAATGAAAGAGAGAGAAAATATTTGCAACTATGTGGATATGCCTGTTCAGCACATAAGCGATAAGATATTAAAGTCGATGAAACGCGGGCATACTCAGAATGATACATACAGGTTGCTTGAACATGTAACAAACACTATTCCTGATGCTGCATTGCGAACAACTCTTATTGCAGGATATCCGGGAGAATCAGAAAAGGACTTTCAGCAATTGCTCGATTTTATTGGTGAGGTCAGGTTTGAAAGGCTGGGTGTTTTTGCATACTCTCTGGAAGAGGATACAGCAGCCTTTGAATTAGAAGATGATGTTCCTGACGAGGTAAAGCAGGAAAGAGTAGAGGCAATAATGGACTTGCAGCAGAATATTTCATTGCAGTTGAATAATGAGAAGGTTGATAAAGTATTTAAAACTCTTATTGATAGAAAAGAGGGAGACTACTTTATTGGCCGTACTGAATACGACTCTCCGGAAGTAGATAATGAAGTTTTGATTTCCCCGAATAATTCTGAAATTGAAGTAGGAAGCTTCGTTGATGTAAAAGTCTCAAAAGCAGACTATTTTGACCTTTTCGGGATTGTTTCCCAAAAATAGACACCAGATTTTTTTATAGACCTATATCCGTTCTCGGAAAAAATTACGTTTTTGGATATTTGTTCCAAAATTATCCAATATTGGAAAATGTGATAAGATGCTGATATTGTGATGATTGCGTATTCAGTCTGGCATTAGATGGTTGAGTAGGCCTTAGAATAGTATTTTAATAGATTGAAAAACAGATGATTATGATTTTTGGCACATCAATTGAATAAGGTGAAGTGTTCTTTGAAAAAATTATCATCAAACAAAATGTAATCTGAGAAATTTTTCATGGTGGTTAATTTTTATTTGTAAAATTTGGTTTTGGTTGGTTAATTAGGTCAGAAAGCTATGGTTAAACTGGTGCTTTCTGGCTTTTTTTTATTTAGGGGGTCTTCTATAAATTCATTCGCATCAAGATTTTTAGGGTTTTTCATAGACGACTCAGATTTTTGCAGGACTATCGGGATAATTCAATAAAATCTGCGGAAGTATAGGGAAAACCCTGAAAACCCTATGGGAACAAATATTACAAACAATCTGACTTCGTTAAAATTTTTCTCAATAGCTATGGCTATTCAGAAAAATTTGTGCCTCGCATCTTGTTTATTCTATTTGTTTCTTGAAAGAAATG
>JAUVIX010000021.1 GCA_030592565.1 Chlorobiota bacterium | reverse complement strand
ACATTTTCGGAAAGGAGGTGACAAATGAATACGGAACTTGAATATCTGATACAAAAATTCCTTAACGGTGAAACAACCGCAAGGGAAGAACAAACACTGAAACGGCTGCTCGAGGAAACCGGGGAAAATGATTATGCGGAGATAAAGAGCTACTTCGGCTTTGCCCGCAGCGAAAAGCAAAAAGATGAAATTCCGTTTGATTTTAGGGCGTTTACTTTCGCAGTGATTGATAATGAAAAATCCTTACACAAAAATCACAGAATCAAAATGATATTGAAAATCGCGGCAGTGATTTTGATCATGGTGGCTTTAGGATTGTTAATCAAACTGTCGGTGGATACAAAAACCGAAAAGCCGAAATATACAAAAGAGGAACTTCAGGAGGGATTACAAAATACGAAAAAAGCTTTGACATTGTTTACAGAAAATCTGAACCAAAGTTTTGTAGATATAAAAATGGCGAGCAAAATATCAAATTAATTAACAAAAAAATATAATTATGAAACATCCATGACCAATGAGTTCGACACACAGGGGAATGATTAAAAGCTCCGTAGGAGCGACACTTTGGTAGCCCCGTATGGAGAGAAGCGGAATGCGGGGTTAGAAAAGTAAAAGAAAGCAGTTTTGGCGAAATTTTTGCCTTTTTAACAAAAATTGTGACAAAACATAAACATTTAACATTCAGAAAGATATAAACTTTTTAACATATGAAAAAGGTAGTGATATTTTTTATGGTTTTGATACCAATATTAGCATTTGCTCAACAAAAGCGAACAGTAGAGTCGCTTTTTAACGATTTTTATGTGGATAATATTTATTACTATTTTGAAATATCTTCCGATTTATTACAGGACATAGTTGTAACTAGCAATATTGACAATAAAAGTAAGGAGCAACTATTGAAGATAAAAAATATCAGGATGATTGAGCTTGATACCAACTATTTAATAAAGAAAAAAAAGAAATATGAGGAAGTCATAGCAAATTCTAAATTTCCTACAGTTTTTGTTAATTTTGATAAGTATACACGATTCTTTATAAACTTTACTAAAAACTTAAATAATAAACCGTATAAAACACTTGTTTTATACAAGAAAAAGGGAAACTCTAAAATGTTTTTAAAGAGAGAAATTGATGGCTCAACTATTGAATATTTGCTCGTAACAGACTATGTCGCAATTCAAATAATAGGTGATTTTGATCTGAAAACGATATCGGAAATTCAAAAAATTGTAGATCAATTGTCAAAAATAAGTTTTTGATATATCTTTGCGGAAAGCAAAAGATATGAAAAAAGTATTATTGTTCCTTGCAGGTATTGCATTAATCATCGGCTGCAATCAAAAACCTGAAGCACAAAAGCCAGAACCCTTTGAATACACTTTAAAAGGGACAGTCATCGGGCAGGATACCGGAAAATTTTTCTTTAGGGAATCTCCAAGAGTGGGAGATGAAGTGTTTATCCCGATTGAGAATGGGGAGTTTTCATACTCTGGAAAAGCTTTGGATATCTATTCTACCGGCATTCAGTTTTATGAAGCCTACCTGAATGGTGGAGGCCGGTATTTTCCAATGGTGATTGAGCCCGGATTGATTGAAATAGAACTACATAAAGACTCAATGTTTTATAAATCTAAAATACTTAATGGAGATATTAATATTCAGTTCAATAATATAATGAATATTATAGGCCGGTACTTTGATGCGATTTATACTGAAAAAAATACTGCTAAAGAAATTGAAAACTTGAAAAATGTTTATAGTGATAGTCTTACGTTATTGATTGAAAACAATGCTAATAATTTTAGTAGTGTATATCTTTTAAACACCTTTATCGGACGGGATATTTTTGATGACACCCAACTGCCGTACCTGCTTAACAGAATAAAGGATCCTGAATTGCGTCGTACTCCTGCCTGTAAAACTGCCTACTCAAAATATCTTTCAAAAAAGGAAAATATCAACAAAAAAGGAGAAAAAGCATACATTTTTGTTTTGCCTGACAGCAGTGGGAAACTCATTGACTTCAGCATAATAAGCAAAAATAAAATCGTTTATGTGGAAAGGTCAGGCTCGTGGTGTGGTAATCAAACTAATGAATCGAAGCAGTTAATTCCTGTTTATGAAGATTATAATGACAAAGGATTTGAAATAGTTACGATTGTAAAGGAAGCAAAATATGACAGGTGGAATAATTGGCTGAAAAGTCAAAAATTCTCCTGGTATAATGTCTTTGAAGCTGAATACGGCAATATCAATGACGTTTATTATGCTGACATGCTTTTCCCGATAGGTGATTCATACCTTGTAGATGAAAACGGCGTTGTTATTGCCAATGATATTTCGGCATCAAGACTTAATGAAATACTGATGGAGAAGTATGAGCCGGAGAAGTATAAGAAATACATTTCTGCAAAATGGGACTTGCCTGATGGAGCATTTATTTTGGATAAAGACAAACCAATAAAGTCATTTGCTAAACTGGCGTCAAAGTATCCGTGCAAAGCCTTTTTCATTGATTGCTGGGCAACGTGGTGCAGTCCATGTATTGAAGAGTTTCAGTATAGTGCATCCTTAAAAGAGTTCCTGAAAGAGAATAACATTGAAATGGTTTACATAGCATTTGACAAGAAACTTGATGATGCTAAATGGCTTGATTATATCAGAAAATATAACCTAACTGGTTACAATATGAGAGTGAATGATGAATTTCATGATGATTTCATAAATGCTACAGGATGGAATTATGCATTACCCTCATATTATATTATTGACCAATCCGGGAAAATTGTACAGGAACAACTATTACGGCCAAGTGAAAAAGAAAAATTGTATGACCAAATCAGGGAGTTGTTGAATTTGAAGGAATAGATACTTTGTCTGGTTTGATAGCGTTCTTATTCGTTGTCATTCCGACTCCGGGGGCAGGCACGAGCGATGGAAGGAGGAATCCTATAGCTATGAAAGACCTCCAACGAAGTCAAACGAAGTCCATGCGAAGAGATGTATTCGCAAATCATCAATCGTCTTCGTAAATCGTACATCGTCTTCGTAAATCGTACATCCTCCCCCTCCTGTCCGCAACTGTACAAAACCTGAACGCTGCCGAACAGTATTGACTGTCTCACTCCTTTGTATCATCAGAATATCAGTTTATTACAATCGCTGGCATAATATTCGCAATTTTGTAAAATCTTAATTAAGAAGTACGTTTATGGGAATGGATAAAGCAATAGAAAAGAAAGTGTGGACTACAAAAAAAATCCTCAACATTACCTGGATCAGCCTTCTGGTAATCTTTATTCTTTACCTTTTATTCTTTCGCGATAAAAGAAGCTCGTTGTATGTTGATAAATCGCAAATAACCATTGCGACAGTTAAAGCTGATAAGTTTCAGGAATTCATCCCTGTTGACGGTGTGGTATATCCCAAAAACACAATTTATATTGATGCTGTACAGGGTGGTATTGTGGAGATAGTTTTTGTTGAAGATGGTGCTTTGCTGAATGAAGGTGACACAATTTTAAAACTTTCAAATCCAAATATGGAGTTGAGTTTTATGGAGCAGGAAACCAGAATTTATGATGCTATCAACAACCTGCAAAACACAAAAATCGGACTTGAACAGAACAAGTTTTACAGACAAAAGGATATTGTTGATCTTCAATATCAAATAGACAAAACGAATACCGATTTTAAAAGGAAAAAGAAGCTCTATGCTGACGAGGTTATCTCGAATAAAGAGTTTGAGGATGCAGAGCGTGAGTATGAATATACAGTCAGGCAACTGGGCATTTCAATTCAGCTTAAAAAACTTGATTCAATTTCGGCCGTTAGCCGCAGCCGCCAGATAGATGCAACGATGAGCCGGATGCAGAACAATCTTGATATGCTTAGAGCTAATCTTGAAAATCTCTATTTAAAAGCCCCAACTGCTGGACAACTTTCTTCGTTCAGTGTTGAGATAGGGGAGACAAAATCATCCGGTGAACATCTCGGACAGATTGATATGAAAGATGGTTTTAAACTTCGTGCCAACATCGACGAACGGTTTATTTCCAGAGTTTTTATTGGCCAGCCTGCTGAGTTTGACTTTGCAGGTAGTACATACAATTTACTAATTAAGAAAATTTACACTGATGTCACAAACGGCTCTTTCCAGGTTGACCTCTATTTTGAGGGCAAAGAGCCAACACAGATAAAAAGGGGACAAACTTTGCAACTTCGTTTGAAGTTCAGTAGCGAGACCGATGCAATTATTATTAAGCGTGGAGGGTTTTATCAGGAGACAGGAGGAAACTGGATTTACATTATTGACCCTTCAGGTGACTTTGCCACAAAACGCAAAATTAAGATTGGAAGACAAAATACAAGATATTATGAAGTGATGGAGGGACTCGAACCTGGAGAAGAGGTTATTATCTCATCCTATGATGCATTTGGAGATAAGGAGAAGTTGGTGTTTAAATAGATGCAAGATTGGAAGATAAAAGACAAAGGTAGTTGAATAAAAAGTATAAACGTTGCGTCGCTGCACCGTCGCATGAATTTTTTTTAAAAAAAGTAAATTTATGAATAATTATATAAATACCCCTCACCTTAATCCTCTCCCAGTGGGAGAGGAGAGAGCTCGTATAAAAAACGACAGTGGTATTCATTTCATATTATTAAGTCATACATCCCATAACTTTTTGTTTTTACTGAGAGATGGAATAAACTCTGTCCTCTTCCCTCTCCTTGAGGAGAGGGTTGGGGTGAGTTGATAAATGTGGCAATAATATTCTTTTTAAATATTAAAATGTAGTTTTGTAAATGCAAAAAATTGTGCTATGATAAAAACAGAAAATTTGACAAAAGTCTTTCGCACCGACGAGGTGGAAACCACAGCATTGAATGATGTATCTTTTGAAATCAAACCAGGCGAGTTTGTTGCCATTATGGGGCCTTCGGGTTGCGGGAAATCAACATTACTTAATATTCTGGGTCTGTTGGATAATCCAACTTCAGGAAAGTATTTTTTTATGAATGAAGATGTTTCCGGCCTTTCGGAAAAGCAAAGAGCAAAACACCGCAAAGGAAATATTGGCTTTGTATTTCAGAATTTTAACCTGATTGATGAACTGAATGTTTTTGAAAATGTTGAACTTCCGCTTATCTATCTTGGGATTAAAGCTTCCGAAAGAAAGCAAAAGGTAAATGAAGCTCTGGAGCAGATGAAAATTGCACATCGCAAAAAGCATTTCCCGATGCAGTTGTCAGGAGGCCAGCAGCAAAGAGTGGCAGTTGCAAGGGCTGTTGTTTCAAAACCCAAACTGATCCTTGCGGATGAGCCAACAGGAAATTTAGACTCGGCACATGGCGAAGAGGTGATGAATATGCTTGAGGAGCTAAATCAAAGTGGGACAACAATGATTATTGTTACCCACTCGCAGCGTGATGCAGGATATGCTCAAAGGATTGTCCGGCTGTTTGACGGACAAATTATTAATGAGAATATTAAAGGGAAAGTTCAGGAAGTAGTCATCTAATAAAGTGCTCTGTTTTAGTGATTTGTGAAAAATGCCGGCTTGCCGGTAAGGGATTATATTGTCTGAATTTTAATAGCATAAAAATGAAAACAAAAAAGATATAGAGATAATGTCACGCCTACAGCGCTTAACGTTCTGTGCCAAATCTCCTGTTACCATAATGCCGCACCGCTGGTGCTTATTTATGAGTAAAGAAATTGGATAATTTATAAGCACTATTAGGTGCGAAAATATGGTAGAAAGAATAAAAGAAATAATCACAAGCATCGTAGATGCGATATTATGGTAGAAAAAAACAGAAACAAACAGAAAGCCTCGTAGGGGTGATATTATATAAATCACAAATATTTTAAAACAATATAAAAATGGCAAACACATATACACAAATCAACATTCACGCTGTATTTGCTGTGAAAGGAAGAGAAAACCTGCTTACAAAAAATTTCCGGTCGGATTTGTTCAAATATATTGCTGGCATTTTGAATAACACAAAACAATATTCTCTTGCTGTTAACGGCTATCTTGACCATGTCCATATATTTTTTGAACAACATCCGACAATCGCTCTTGCAGATATTCTTGAAACGGTTAAAAGTAATTCCTCAAAATGGGTAAATGAAAATAGGTTAGTAAAAGGCAAATTTGCCTGGCAAAAAGGTTATGGCGGATTTTCCTATTCGTGATCCCAGAGAAATGAAGTTATCCAATACATTATGAACCAAGAAAAGCACCATAAGAAACAGACATTCAGAGAGGAATATATAATAGACTTATTAAAGAAGTTTGAGATTCCATTTAAAAATGAATATGTATTTGAATTTTACGAACTATAATAAACAAAAAAGATATGAATAATGTTTAGAAATTATTTGATAACAGCCTTCCGTTTTCTGAAAAGAAACAAAGTTTTTACCCTGATTAATATTGGTGGGCTTTCTATTGCATTGGCCTGTTCATTTGTTATTCTTGTTTATGTTTTGAATGAGTTTAGTTATGACAATAGTCATATAAAAAGCGACCGGATTTATCGAGTAATAAGCCACAATATTGATTTTGAAGTAATCAGTCCGGGGACATCATTTCTGTTTGCCCCAACATTAAAAAATGATTTTCCTGAAATTGAAAAAGCAAGTAGAGCCAGAGGTTTGCGCGGAGTTGAGTTAGAGCATAATGGTGAGTTTATTAATGAAAGAAGAGTTTATTCTGTCGACTCGGAATTATTAGATATATTTACAATTCCTTTAATCAGTGGTAACGCTGGCCAAAATCTGCTTAATAATGAGAATGATATTGTAATATCTGAAAAAACAGCAAAGAAATATTTTAAAGATGAGAATCCGGTTGGAAAGATACTCCAGGGGCAGTTTGAAGGAGAACAATACCAATTTATTGTGCAGGCTGTAATGAAGAATTTTCCGGCCAATTCATCTTTTCAGGCAGATATTCTTGCCAATATCAATCTGAGTTTAAAACAAATTCAATCATTTTTTCCTGACAGTCCTGATTATGCAATGTCCGGTTTTTTTTGGTCAACATACATCTTATTACCTAAAAATAATGAACCATCAATACTCGAAGAAAAACTATCTTCATTTATTTCTGATAACATTCCAAATGAACATTCTAAAATTGAATTCTCATTGCAAAACCTTTCTGATGCATATTTATACTCTGCCCATATGGATAATAATCCTCTTCCCCGGGGAAGTTTAAATAATATCTTTTTATTTGCAGGTATTGGATTACTTATTCTTCTTCTTGCCTGCGCAAATTATATAATCCTCGGTTCAGCAATATCAATGCAACGTGCAAAAGAAATTGGTTTACGAAAAGTGATGGGTGCCAACAAAAGCAGTATCAGAAAACAAATCCTTATTGAATCAATCCTTGTTGCACTATTGTCTATTCCCATCTCACTTTTTTTAATAGAAACTTTTATGCCATTTATTGAGCAGGTTTTCAATACAAAACTCACCTATTTCAGCTCAAATGTCATATTCTATATTATTGGCTTTTTGACCATTATATTTATTACTGGGGTTCTTTCAGGATTGTATATTGCATTTTATTTATCCTCATTAAAAACCATTGAAATCTTAAAAGCCAAACCTATATCCGGGAAAAACAGGATTTTTATCAGGAAAGCACTAATTAGTTTTCAGCTAATTATTTTTATGATTCTGATATTTGGTGTTTTAACAGTAAGAAACCAATTTCAGTATGTACTAAATCAAGACCCGGGTTTTAACAAAGAGAACCTGTTTATTATAAAATTCTATGATGATTTTCCAGCATATAATGAATATTTAAGCAAAATAAGAAGTAGCTCAAATGTTGTAAATACCGCTGCTGCAATGGAAGGACCGCCAGCATATTCTTCAATGTCGATGATGGTGCCTACAGTTTCTAATCCTGAAAAAAAAATAAAACTTGAAGGAATGGCAGTAGGCTATAACTTTATCGAAACTTTCGGGTTTGAAATGCTTGAAGGGAGAGCATTCAATAAAGAATTTGCGACCGATAAAAATACATGGATACTTAATGAAACTGCTGTAAAACAACTTGGATTGACAGATCCGGTTGGGAAAACTGTTGGAGGCACTAAGATTATCGGTGTAGTTAAAGATTTTCATTTTCATTCATTTCATACTAAAATACCGCCGCTAAATATTGAATTGACTGATGATTATATCGAACAAATAGCAGTCCGCATACAAGCTGATAAAATACCGGAAACTATTGAGTTTCTGGAAAACGAATGGAAGAAAATAGCCCCTGATCAGGATTTCTATATTTATAGTTTTGATAAGCTATTAAAAGCAATGTATACTGAAGAAGAACGAATGATTATGCTGTTATTCTGGAGTTCGGTTATTTCAATATTTATTGCTATTTCCGGGCTTATCGGTACAACCCTGTTTATCCTTAAAAGTCGGACAAGTGAAATCGGGATACGTAAAATATTCGGTTCTTCCGCGTCTTCCATTATTTTTTCCATTCAAAAGGAATTTGGGTTACTGGTTATAATCTCTTTTGTAATTGCCATCCCTGTCGGGATTTATTTTATGAACCGGTGGCTTCAAAATTTCGCATATAGTGCAGAATACAGTTGCAAATATTTGTAATTACAGGAGTGTCCGCATTAGTAATAGTCTTTGCAGCAGTTACTTTTCAGGCAATTAAGGCATCTAATGCAAATCCTGTTGATTCGTTAAAATACGAATGACAGAAAATGAGATATAAATATGTATTTGAATTTTATGATTTATAAATTATGATAAAAAACTACTTCAAAATAGCATTCCGGAATTTATGGAAAAACAGGGTGTTCAGTATTCTTAACACTCTCGGACTTGCCATTGCCATGGCAATAGCTCTGATTATCTTCTTGTATATTGCAAACGAGCTTAGCACCGATAACTTTCAAAAAAACAGGGATAATATTTATCTGATTTCAGTAGGGGATTATTATACAACTCCTCCTGTTTTGTTAAAATCTGTAGGTGATAATATCCCGGGACTTGAAAGTAAATTACGACTTTGGAGAGGCGATCTCGTTGCTAAGAAAGAAAATGACAAGATTAATTTCACTACCTATTTTGCCGATTCATCCTTTTTCAATTTTTTCAGTTTTATTATGATAAGAGGTGATAAAGCAAATGTGTTAAAAGAAAAGGGACAGATAGTGCTAACAGAATCTCTTGCAAAAAAACTATTTGGGACAATTGATGTTGTGGGTAAAACCATTGATCTGGGGCGCAGTATCTCAACCGAAAAGCATATCTACTTGATAACTGGCATAATGGAAGATGTACCTGACAACTCCAGCATTAGATTTGAAGCTGTTACAAATTTCTTCAGTATGGAGAATTTGTTTGGAAATGATTTTGAAGATGATTTTTCGGAATGGAGCTACACCTCTTTATTTTTGTTAAACAAAAATACCGATCTGGAACAATTCAAAAAAACACTCGATAAGCAGTTAATCAACTTCTTTTTGGAAAATAACGAAGGTGCAACTGAAGAGGATTTTGAGGATGAAGAATTCAGTGAACTGACCAGGTTTTCTTCACTATATTTCGATCGTCCGGATATCCATGTTTTCAGGCAGGGAAGCAAAAATTATATCTACATATACCTTTCAATCGCAATATTCATCTTATTGATCGCCGTGGTAAATTATATAAATCTGAGTACAGCCATTAGTTTTGAACGCAACAAAGAAACCGGGATAAGAATGGTTTTTGGTGCCTTGAAAAAACAGTTAATAACTAAATTTTTAATAGAGAGTGTAATAATCACCTTCCTGGCTTTTATTTTAGCTTGTATGATTGCAGAAATAGCCTTGCCAACAGTGAACAGCCAAATACCGGATGATATACACATGAGTCTTTACAAAAATCCGGGAATCTTTATTGCTTTCATCATAGGGTCACTTATTTTCGGGATTATCAACGGACTTTTCCCAGCCTTGTACCTTAGCAGGGTGGATGCTGCCAAAATTTTAAAAGGAGAGCTTACCAAAGGAAAAAGAGCTGCCAATATGCGTTCGGGATTAATTATTTTCCAATTTCTAATATCATCCATACTCATCTCATTCACATTGACAGTTTTTATGCAATTATCTCATCTGAAAAATATGGATATGGGTTTCGATAAAAAAAATGTAATTCGTATTCCATTAAATATGAATATTCAGAACAAGAAGAAACTGTTGAAAGCTGAAGTAATAAATCTTCCTTTTGTAGAAAAGGCTTCCATAGCCCGTGGTGTTCCGGGCGAAGTGTATATGGGGTGGGGGCGTTCTTATAAAGATGAGGATATTCATTTTACGGCAATGCCTGTTGATGAAGATTTTGTCGGTCTTCTAAATATGAAGATTACCAAAGGAAGAGACTTCAATAAAGGAGATATGCAAGGTGCTTATATCATAAATGAGACTCTTGCTAAAAAACTGAAAACCGAAAATCCTGTGGGTGAAAAAATCGAGAACAATCCAATTGTCGGAGTTGTGAAGAATTTCAACTTTCAGTCGGCAAGGCTTCATATAGGCCCTCTGGCAATGTACTTTGGTAAAGGATTTTCCTATCGCAATTTTTTACTTGTTAAATTATTGCCGAATACGAATCCTGAGAAACTTGATGAAATTAAGGCTATATGGGATTCATATTCTGATGAATTTCCGTTTGAATATTCCTATCTCGATAAAAGTCTTGAAAAATTATATAAGGATGAAAAGAGATTTGGCGATCTGTTCACACTATTTTCTATTTTATCTCTTTTTATTGTTTGTATAGGGCTTTTCGGACTTTCGGCTTATGTGGTAAAACAAAAAACAAAGGAGATTGGGATAAGAAAAGTATTGGGTGCGTTAAGCGGAAATATACTGGAACTGCTGTCAAGGAAATTTTTATTTCTTGTAATTATAGCTAATATTATCTCCATACCTCTTGCCTGGTATTTGATGGACATCTGGCTGACAAACTTTGCAAACAGAATTTCAATACCATATTATGCATTTGTTGTAAGTTTTGTTGTTTCAGTAATAATGACGGTTTTAACGGTTAGCTGGCAGGCATTGAAGGCGGCAAGGCTGAATCCTGTGGAGGCAATTAAGTATGAGTAGAGGGCGGGCGAGATGTCGAGTGAGAAGGAGCGAGGAAGAACGAGGGAGCGAAATATAACGAAAAATTGAAAAAAAATGAATTTATAAAACATAACGGCTCGTATGAATCACATTGTAGATAATAAGTTTGTTTTTAAAAGGCTTGTAGATAAAGATGTAGCTGCATTATTTTCCGCAATTGTTATTAAATACTGGCTCATTTCTATTCTGTTTTTTACAAAATTAATATTTTTTTAAAGCCATTACATATTATGTTAAAAAATTACTTAATCATAGCATTCAGAAACTTAGTGAGAAATAAAACATTCTCTCTGATAAATATTTTTGGATTGGCTTTCGGAATGGCACTAAGTATCCTGATGTTTATGTATGTATTTCATGAAACCACTTTTGATAGTTTTCATACATACAAAGACAGAATTTATCGTGTTAACCTTTTAGATAATGACCATTCCATCGGGATATCGGCAATCACCACGGCTGGGATTGGGCCTTCACTGCTTAAAGATTTTCCTGAAGTTGCAGAAATGGTCCGCTTTAATTCTCCCACCGAAGGCTATTTTACTTATGACAATATTAATTATGGCGAATCAGCGATTACTTATGCAGATTCCTCCTTTTTCAGAACATTCTCTTTTAGGCTTGTTGAAGGAAATCCGACAACAGCTTTAATTGAACCTTTTACCATTGTGTTATCAGAAAAAACAGCTAAAAAAATATTTGATGATCAAACCGCCATTGGTAAAATAATCCGCTTCAATAATCAATATAACCTTATGGTAACGGGCATTATTGAAGATCCCCCTGAAAATTCATCACTAAAGTTTAATGCTCTTATCTCGTTTACAAGTTTGTATGAAATGCCGGATATGTTTCTCGACTGGAATGGTGGCTGGAATTATTATACCTATGTTAAGTTAACAGAAAATGCATCTGTTGATAATCTTGTCAAAAAATTACCGGATTTTACTGATCGGCATATTAATGATAAAGCAGGAACTAACTGGGACTTGAATCTTGAACCAATGGGGAGAATACATTTGCACTCAAACGCATTAGCTGACCTGCCTACAAAAGGCAATCTGGATAAAGTATATATTTTAGGGCTTATAGCCTTTTTTGTATTGATTATTGCATGCATAAATTTCATCAACCTCGCTACTGCCCAGTCGATTAAACGTGCCCGGGAGGTGGGGTTAAGAAAAGTAGTGGGGGCAAGCAGAATGCAATTAATATCTCAATTCTTAACTGAATCAGTTGTTATTTCAATTATTTCGATGATGTTTGCCTTATTGCTTTTGGAATTACTACAGCCTCTTTCTAATCAATTACTTGGTACGAATATTTTTTTTTTTGATCAACCCAACTATATTATTATTTCTGGCCTGATCATAACAACACTTTTTGTTGGCCTGGCTGCGGGAAGTCTTCCAGCCCTGTATATTTCCGGTTTCCAGCCTGTTGCTATTCTAAAGGGCTATTTTAACTCGATACAGGGAAAACCCGGTTTACGAAATGCATTGGTAACCTTTCAGTTTTTTATATCTGTTGCATTGATTATTGCTGTAATAGTCATTTATCAGCAAATGAATTATGTTAAGGATAAGGAGTTAGGATTTGATGTTGAGAATGTTTTATTAATTGATCTTCCAAGTGAAAGGGCCATGCAGAAAGTAAATGTGATAAAAAATGAGTTTAAAACTATTCCAGACGTATTAGAAGTAGCGGCTTCATCGGCAAATCCGGGAACCGGACTTACAATGAACGGCTATTTACCTGTAGGGTTCGATGATTGGGTAATGATACATGCACTGGATGTGGATTATGATTATTTGTCATTATTGAATATTGAAGTGGTAAAGGGCAGGGGGTTCTCAAAAGAATATAGAACCGATTCTTCTGCTTATCTGATAAATGAAACATTGGCAAAACAACTGGGCTGGGATGATCTTAATGGAAAATTTCTCTTTCGTAATATTAAGCATAGGGTTATAGGGGTGGTTAAGGACTTTCATTTTTCATCACTACATCATAAAATAGAGCCATTGTTGATTACTATTAAACCATGGGATTATTATTATCAGTTGTCCGTAAAAATTGCTCCGGAAAATACCTCCGAAACATTAGCATTGCTTGAAGAAAAATGGAAAAAATCTGTTGGGGACGAACCTTTTGATTTTAGTTTTCTCGAAAACCGGATTGAATTGAATTATCAGGATGAAGCCAGGACTGGACAAACAATTATCTATTTAGCTTTGATTTCAATTATCATAGCCTGTCTTGGATTATACGGCCAGGCTGCCTATAGTGCAGGTCAGCGGACAAAAGAAATAGGGATACGGAAAATAATGGGGGCTACGGCACCGGACATCCTTTCGGCATTATCGGGAGGTTTTGCAAAAATAATATTGATTGCAAACCTCATTGCGTGGCCTGTTGCCTGGTATTTTATGGATAAATGGTTACAAACTTTTGCCTTTCATATTAACTTCACCTGGTGGATATTTGCTGTTGCATTGGCATTGTCGCTAATAATTACAGCCGGAACAATTTTTTCGCAGGCTTATAAAGCATCAAGGGGCAATCCGGTGGATGCTTTGAAATATGAATAAAACCAAAAATAACTCCTACCGTACAACCATTTTCTTTATAATAATGTCATAAGTTTGATAATACAATAACTGTGTATTTAATCTTAAATTTTTAATAATATACTATGAAAAAAGTTCAGATTTTCTTAATGTTCATCCTGTTTGCTTTTATGGCAAATGCAGGAGTGATTGAACAGACATATTACTTCAACGACTACAAAGTACTAAAAGGAGAAACATACCAGTCTATCTGGCTTGAAAATTCTTTACTAACAGGTCGTACCGGAGAACCTGTATTGCCATATTCGGAAGTAACCATTATGCTTCCTCCAGGAGAATCGGCAGTCAGCATTGAATTCGTCGGAGAGGATGAAACCGCAATACCAGGTTTTTTCACACTCTATCCCCGTCAGCAGTCCAGAACACTGAATGATAACAGTCCTGCTGAGTTTATTAAAAATGAAAAGGTTTATAATACTGATGCTTTTTATCCTTCCAAGTCTGTTGGCGAATTGTTGACACAGTTTATGAATGGATATTCATTCGCAATGTCAACCTTCACTCCTTTAAAGTATAATCCTGTTACAGGACAGGTTACATTCTATCAAAAGGTAACCATTAAAATTACAACCCAGGCATCGCCTGCTGCGTCAAAAGCCTTGCAGAATTTAAGCAGCACAGAAACGGTAAAAGAGAAAATAATGAGGTTTGTGCAAAATAAAAAAATGATTGCACAGTATCCTCAGGATAATAAAAGTGCAGATGATTATCAAATGATGATCATAACTACAGCACAGTATGAAAATGATTTTGAAGATCTAAGAGCGATTTATATTGACAGGGGAGTTAAAAGTGAAGTTGTAACAAAGGAATATATTACTTCCAACATTTCGGGCCAAGACGTTCAGGAAAAAATAAGAAATTATATCATTCAGGAGTATCAAAGCAATAATGTGGAATATGTCCTTTTAGGTGGTGATGTAGAATTAATTCCATACAGGGGTTTCTACTGTTATGTTCAGTCTGGTTCAGGTTATGAAGACAACGGGATACCGGCCGATTTATACTATTCTGGACTTGATGGAACCTGGAATGATGACAATGATAATCGTTGGGGTGAACCGGGAGAGGATGACCTTCTGCCTGATATTGCAGTTGGTCGATTTCCTTTCAGCAATTCAACTGAACTCACTAATCTGAAACATAAATCAATATCATACCAAAACAGTCCTGTTCTGGGAGAATTTACAAGCCCTCTTCTTGCAGGAGAACATTTATATTCAAGTCCAGAAACCTGGGGAAAAGATTATCTGGAACTTCTTATAGGTTATCATGACGATAATGGCTATACAACTATTGGCATCCCTGAAGATAATAATATTGAAACACTTTATGCATATGACCAGTCCTGGGGCGGTAGTGATTTAATGGCTAAAATAAACTCCGGGAAGCAATTTGTTCATCACGTAGGGCATGCAAACGAAACTTATGTTGCTCATCTTTCAAGTTGGGATATTACCAATTCAAACTTTTCAGGTGCCAATGGTATTGATCATAATTATACATTTCTTCAAACGCATGGATGTAATTGTGGATCATTTGACTATGACGACTGCATCCTTGAAAAGATGGTAACAATTCAAAATTTTGCAGTTGCCGTGATTGGAAATTCAAGGTATGGCTGGTTTAACGAAGGACAGACTGAAGGCCCTGCCGCACACCTCCATCGTGAAATGGTTGATGCTCTCTACAATGAAAAAATGAATCACCTTGGAGCTGCTTTTGCAGAGAGTAAAATACAAACCGCTCCCTGGGTAACGGCTCCGGGACAGTGGGAAGAAGGAGCGCTGCGCTGGAATTTCTATGATATAAATATTCTCGGAGATCCTGTTTTAAGTGTTTTAACAGATGAGCCCATTTCAATTGAAACGACATATCAAAATTCTATTCCTTTAGGTGTTCCTTCTACAAATGTTACTGTTACAAGCGGAGGTTCTCCAATGGAAAATTTCACATGTACGGTTATTAAAGACGGTGAAATTTATGGTATAGGATATACAGATGCTTCAGGTAATGCACAAATTAATTTCGATCCTGTTTTTATTGATGTCGGTGATGCACAGCTTATTATTTCTGGCTATAATTGCCTGCCAACCTATTATGATATTCAGATTATCCCAAATAGTGGCGCATATATTTCATTTTCAGAATTTCAAATTGATGACTCACAGGGAAACAATAACGGAGAGGTAGATTTTGGTGAGACGATTGGACTTACAATTGAGGTTGAGAATGTTGGAACTGTGCAGGCTGACAATGTTCAGGTCTCACTTTCAACAACTGACAGCTACATAACAATAACTGACGCAACCGAAAATTACGGAAATATTGCAGGAGGCCAGACTGCAAGTGTAACAAACGGCTTCGCCTTTGAAGTTGCTTCGGATATTCCTGACCAGCATCTTGTTACTTTTGATCTGGAGATGATAGGAGACGACACATGGAATGCATCATTCAGTCTGACAGTAAATGCTCCCGAACTAACTATCGGAAACATTTCAATAGATGACTCTCAAGGCGGTAATGGAAATGGGATTCTTGACCCGGGGGAAATGGCCAACATAATAATTCAAACTACAAATGTCGGTCACTGCGCGTGCAACAGCACAATGGGATTGTTAACTACAAACTCACCTGACATTTCAATAACAGCGGGAAGCTTTGATCTGGGAACAGTAAATGCAAACGAAACAAAAGAGGCTGAATTCACAATAACCGTTGATCAGAATACACAATTGGGTACAGCTGTTGATCTTGGTTATGAGGTAGCCTCAGGTGAATATTCTGCACAAAATACATTTTACCTTTCCATCGGCCTTATTGTTGAAGATTTTGAAACCGGCGATTTTTTATCCTACGGATGGCAGTTTGGAGGTAGTGGGAACTGGACAATTTCTTCAGAAAACCCATATGAAGGAACATACAGTGCAAAATCAGGTACAATATCCGACTCAGAAACATCATCGATGTACGTCGAGATGGATGTTGTTGCCGATGATTATATTTCATTTTATTACAAGGTTTCATCTGAAAGTTCCTACGATTTTCTGACTTTCTATATTGATGGTGTTCAAAAGGATGAGTGGTCGGGCGAAGAAGGATGGGATGAAGTCTCATATCTGGTTTCAACAGGAACACATACTTTTAAATGGGAATATTCGAAAGACGTGAGTGTTTCAAACGGTGAGGATTGTGCCTGGGTTGATTATATTGTTTTCCCTGCATCGAACAACTCGGGAAATATACTCGCAGTTACAGCATCAGCAAACCCCGAAATTATTTGCAGCGGTAACAGTTCGCAATTAAATGCCTATACAACAGGCGGGTCTGGAAATTATACATATGACTGGTCTCCGGCGACAGGACTAAGTAATCCTAATATACAAAATCCTGTGGCTTCATCCGGTGAAACTACAACATATACTGTTACTGTTGATGATGGCAGTTCAAATGTTTCATCACAGATTACTGTAACCGTAAATCCTTCGCCCGAAACTCCAATCATTTACAATGAAGGAGATCATCTACATTCAACTGCTGCAAGCGGAAACCAATGGTATAATTCCGACGGAGTAATTGAAGGTGCAACATCGCAAGATTACTATCCAATAGAAACAGACAACTACTATGTTATTGTTACAAATGAGTTCGGATGTGAATCAAGCGGCTCAAATGTGATAAATTTTGTTTATACAGGTCTGGATGAAAACATTGCGAATAGCTTTAAGATTTTCCCGAATCCGTCCAACGGTACATTTACAATTGATCTCAATAATTATAATGGACAAACTGAAGTCTGGATAATGAACATGCTAAACGAGATTGTTTACAATGGTAAATCAGAGGGTAATAAATCGCTATCTGTTGATCTCAGAGGAGCAGGTTCAGGAGTTTATTTTGTGAAAATTAAAAATTCTGAGTCTGAAGTTATCAGTAAAATTATTGTTAAATAGTTGACAAACAACTAAATTGTATGAGTGGAAATTTTAAAATATCCATATTCCCTTGTGAGATAACAAGGAAGTATGGGTATTTTTTCATCTCTGCAGAATTGAACATTTTGAATGCGACCATACAACCATTCAAACTGTTTAGTTGTCTGTTAACTAAATGCATAAAACATATTTTTTTCAACAAAATTATATATTTGCCCACCCAAAGAATCCAATGCTCACATAAACACTTTATTATTAATTAATTATATCAGAATGAAAAAAAGAAACACACTATTAATTGCACTACTAATCTCTTTTCTTGCAGCAGAGACTACTTTTGGCCAGAAACAAGGTTCAAAAACTAATTCAAAGGATGAAAAATCTGCTCAAATTGACACCAGGATTGATAATATGGGATATTGGACAAAATTAGCTGAGGAAGGTCTTGTGCCTGTTGCACAGCCTATTCCAATAAAACCTGCTGTTTATACTGGAAGCCAAATAGTTGCTAAATCAGTAATGGGCGGTAAGGAAGATTCACCTGATGTTCCTGTAACAAGCCTAACAAATGTTACAGAAACAGAGGTTTCGGTTTTTGTTAATCCCAGCGATGTTGATAATCTTTTAAATTCTAACAACTCCACATCCTGGAACGGAAGCGCTGCTGGTTCTCTGTATGGTGCCAACTCATTTCTTTCGGAAGATGCAGGCCTTACATGGGGTGGTTCTCAGCAGGGAGCAGGTGGCTCTAACTGGGGTGACCCCACCTCCGCTATTAATCTTGATGGTACGAGAATGTATGTTGGTTTTATTAATTCATCTGGAGGACAAGGTGTTTCTCATTCAACAAATGATGGAAATACCTGGACATCAGTACAGGCAGGAACACCTCCGGGAGGCTTCTTGGATATTCTTGACAAAAACCATATGTGGATTGACAATAGCCCGTCAAGTCCTTATGAGGGATATTT
>JAUVIX010000116.1 GCA_030592565.1 Chlorobiota bacterium | reverse complement strand
GTGGGATTTTGGTGATGGTGAATTCTCAGAGGACCAAAATCCTGAACATATATATGATATTCAGGGAACATACTATGTTTGCCTTACAATATTTGGCGATTCTATGAATAATTGTTATGACACCTATTGTGAAGATGTCGCTATAGGCTTTGGTGGAGGAGGTGATTGCGAGAATTTCTTCTGGTATCAACCTGTAAACAATACCACATTCACTTTCTTTGGTGAGGCAATACCTGTTCCTGCTTATGAGTATTTGTGGGATTTCGGTGATGGCACCACAGGTACAGGTCAGCAGATTGACCATACTTTTAGTCCAAACATGGGAAACGTCTTCTTTGTTACACTTACAACAACAGGGTGGGATGCCTCAGGAGTTACTTGTGTGGCTGAATCAATGCAGGAAGTGTGGATTAACAACAGTGGTGACTGCGAAAACTGGTTCTGGTATGATACTGACGATAACTTAACTTTTAATTTCTATGGTGAATCGTATCCTTATTCAGCTGATGTGTATTCTTGGGATTTCGGTGATGGCGCTACCGGTTACGGGCAAAATGCTACACACACTTATGATCCTAATACAGGAGACATATTTATTGTAACTTTAACTACTATACAGACTATTCCGGGGACAGTCGATACTTGTTTTGCTACTTCGATGCAAGAAGTTTGGGTTGGCGGAAATACCGGAGGAGATTGTGAAAATATTTTCTGGTATGAATCAACAGGAAACTTTATATATAGCTTTACGGGTGAGTCATTCCCATACCCGGCTGATTATTATTCCTGGGACTTTGGTGATGGACAAATAGCTGCCGGTCAACAGGTGGAGCATACATTTGATCCTTCACTTGGTGATGTGTTTACTGTTTGTTTAACTACCTACTCTTATACCATGGGCAATGATAGCTGTATTGCAACATCTTGCCAGGAGATTGAACTTAGCGGACAAGTGGGGCAGCAGATAATGGGCACTGTTTATATGAATGGAGATCAAGCTGATTTTGCCCTCGTAGGATTGTTTGGTATGGAGAACGGAGGCACTTTTATATATGAGTTTGTTATGACTGAACCGGAAACAGGAACTTACTTTTTTGATAATGTACCTGAAGGTGAGTATTATATAGTTGCTTCTCTGACTCCGCAATCACCTGAATTTACTAACTATTTCCCGACATATTTTGGTGATGCATTATTCTGGTTTGATGCGACTTTAGTATCTCTGGGTGTACCGGCTAATCCATATGATATCAATCTTATTGCAATTGGTACATATACTGCCGGACCAGGAAATGTGGGAGGATCTGTTACTATTGGTGAAGGCAAAGGAAGCCCCGGAAATAACATCACAGTAGTTCTTATGGATGAGGATGAAAATGCCCTGACATATACAAGCAGTAATGAAGATGGTTTATTTGACTTCCCGAACCTTGGGTACGGAACTTATAAGCTTAAAGTTGAAATGCCAGGTAAAACTTCTGAAGTTGGTATACTAACTATTGACAACGATAATCAGTCGGCAAACATTGAGTTTATTGTAAAATCCTCAAGTGTTGTATTATCTGCAAAAGAAGGATTTGAGCGGTTAGCTTATGCCGGTGAAATCTATCCTAACCCTGTATCCGGAGATGCAAATCTTGTATTAAATCTGACAGAAGCTGTTAATGTTACAGTTTCAATATATAATCAGATTGGACAAGTTGCTTCTACAAGCACTCAAAGTCTTGATGCAGGAAGACAATTGATAAAATTAAATACTTCTAATTTGCCTGAAGGTATATACCACATAAACATTATTGGCGAAAATGGTGGTACTATATCTCGGAAGCTGGTAAAGACCAGGTAGGCAGTCTCTTTTTTTTTAATCAGACAAAGGCAGTCATTTATGGCTGCTTTTGTGTTTTAGTGAAAGATGTTCAAAAATTTATACCACAAAACACTATCCCGGAAACTTTCGTATTTGCGAAAACCTTAATATATTTAAATTAATGCAATACATTGTGTCTCTGTTTTTTAAAAGAGAGATATCTCCAAAATATTCACTTCTTAAGTTGACGCCAATGCGAAAGTTGCCGAGACTAAATCCCACAAATTCAATATAATAAGGGCCATCAAATTAAATTTACCGACCTATTATAGAATAATAATTTGAAACCTTTCCGAATTAAACTATTTTTTGTAACTTTGCGACTCTGAGAAAAAGTATTGATGTTTTTATAGCCCAAATAACCCAATTGTATGACATAAAAAAGACACCCATGAAAAAAATTCTACTTTCAGTCCTGATAATCGTATTGGGATTACCTGTATTATCACAAAAACGAATAAAAATTTCAAAAGAAAAATCCAACATCACTAAAACCACTTCTATCTTTGTAGTGGATAATGGGGATGAACTTGTAACAAAACCTGCAAATCCTTTTGTTTCAAATCAGGATGGTGCAAAGTATGGAAATGAGATCGGCATTACCAAATATGACCTGCAAAGTGCTGCAGCTCTTGCAAACAGAATATGGCTATTTGATGATGGTACTGCTTCTGCCGTTTGGACAATGGGATTTGAGGATGATGATTTCCCTGACAGGGGAACAGGGTACAATTATTTTGATGGAACTCAATGGGGAGATGAACCTACAACAAGAATTGAAGATGACAGATGTGGCTGGCCCTCAATTGCAGCCTGGGGAGAAAATGGTGAAATTATTGTATCACATACCTCTTATCAAATATGGCAGGATGACGAGCTGGTTATCAATAAAAGAGCTGCAAAAGGTACAGGTGACTGGACACAAATATTACTTCCCGGCCCGGAATATTATGGCCCGGATATCCATTGGCCACGTATGACTACTTCCGGCCCAGATCACAATTATATTCATATTATCATACCGGCGGGAAGTGCTATTGCAGGTCAGGATAAACCTTTGTTGTACACAAGATCGGATGATGGAGGTGAAACCTGGACTGACTGGATGATTCTTGATGAAATAAATTCAGATTATTACAAAGGTTTTGGACCTGACGAATACACCTGGGCTGAATCCAGAGGCGATGTAATTGCCTTTACTATTGCAAATCCCTGGCACGACTGGATTGTTATGAAATCAACAGATAATGGTGAAAACTGGGAGAAAATAGTTATTTGGGAACACCCTTATCCAATGTTTGACTTTCAAACAACCATAACAACAGACACAATATGGGCTCCGGATAATTCTGTTGACATTGCACTTGATAATGAGGGCATGGTACACGCCGTTTGCGGACTTACAAGGGTAATGCATACAGAGCCGGGTTATTCTGCTACATTTTTCCCATGGACCGACGGAATAATTTACTGGAATGAAACAATGCCGCCTTTCACTGCTGAGAATCAACACAGGGCACTTGCTTATGAAAATCTTGTTGAAGATGAAACTTTAATAGGATGGGTAGTTGATAACGGAACTCCTTTATTGGGTGAAATATGTACTTATCGTGAACTTGGCATGAGCACAATGCCGAATATTACTTGCGATGACGGACAGATTGTAGTTGTCTGGTCATCAGTAACAGCTGGTTACGAAAACGGTCAATATAACTTCAGACATATTTGGACAAGGCGATCTTTTAATAATGGGAATCCTAATAGCTGGGGGAATATGACTGATTTAGATACAGATATAAATCATTGGTTTGATGAATGTATATATCCTGTTCTTGCCGGCAGCTTTGATGCAGGGGGTACACCATACATCATCTACAATATTGACCCGACGCCGGGAACAGCATTTGACGGTGATCACGACTATCAAACAAACAGTATCTTTTTTGAGGGGCCTAACTTTTGCCAAAATCCGAATATTTGGGTGCATCCTTACAGCTTTACAATAATTAAACCCTCAAAAGGTATTGATAATAATGAATGGACAGGCTCTTATTTATTTACCATCGGCAACTCCGGCGATGCAGTTCTAAAAGTTTATTCGGTTACCGGCACAAAACCGTGGATTACAGGTTTGGGTTCTGATTCCAAACTACTTATAAATCCGGGAGATTCAGTGGTTTTTTCTTTTGATATTGACTGGTCACAGATCATTTATGGATCAGACACAGCCGAAATACTTATTCACTCGAATGACCCTTGGAATTGGTCTGTAGATATCAGTATCACTGCATTTATAAATGAAGCCTTTCTATATACGGATATTTCGGAAATTGACCTCGGAACGCAGGGACCTGTTTATCCGTTTGACACTGTTTTTACAATAAAAAATACCGGAATAGACACTTTAACAGGAGTTTTAAGCGAAGACCTTTCATGGATATCATCATTAACTCCCACATCTTTTAATCTGGCAACTTATCATGAACAAGAAATAACCGTTAGCGGAATCTTTCCAAACGAAATTGGCGAATTTTCGGGTTTAATCAATATTAATTCAAATGGAGGAGATACAAATATTTTAGTCTATGGAAATGTAACCGGTCAGGGAGTTTTATTGGTCAACCCTACAATTTTTGATCTTGGGAATGACACAGTTGGAGCAATATTTTCCAAAAGTTTTACAGTAAATAATAACGGTACGGAATTTTTATCCGGCAACATTTACGAAAATACAGAATGGATAACTTCAGTTGTACCCGACACAATCAGCCTTGATGCAGGTGAAGAAATAACGGTTTCATTTGAAGGTTATTTTCCTGAAGAATCCGGGCCGTTTTCAACAAACATTAATATCCTGACAAGTGCAGGACAGCAGTATGTATTTATTTCCGGAATTGCAGACAATGTTTACATACCGGAAAATTCACAACCGGATTTTACGGTGATAGTATATCCCAACCCGTCTTTGGGAAAGGTTAGTTTCAAAACAAATCTTCCGAAAAATGAAAAACCGGCTATTTCTGTTTACAATTACTTTGGAGTGAAACTATCATCCACTAATTATGAATCTGAAAACGGTGTCATCAATCTTTCAGAATATGGCAATGGTGTCTATTTCATTAAATTCAAATTTAAAGAAAAGACTGTTATCAGGCGTGTTTGTATTGTAAAATAAATCAAATTGAAGCAATATTATTCGGGATTACTTCGGATAGTCCAAAGTTAAAATCCAAAAGAGCTACTGCACGAAAAAGAATTTCCTGATTTCCATACAAAAAATTATCTTTGCCGCTATGTTGGTAATTGATAATATTATGGTTTCCGAAGAGATACGTGATATCCGTTTCTGTTGCAATCTTGACAAATGTCTTGGTTCCTGCTGTGTTGAGGGTGATGCCGGTGCTCCTTTGGAAGAGGAGGAGATTTCAATGCTTGAAGATGATATAGAGTCCATTAAGCCATATATGCCTGAGAAAGGTGTTGAAGTGATTGAAAAATATGGTGTATTCGATTATGATGCCTTCGGTGAATTTGTAACCCCATTGATCAATGACAAGGATTGTGCCTTTGTATATTACGAAAACAACATTGCTAAATGTGCCATTGAAAAGGCTTATGAAGAAGGTAAGATCAGCTTTCAGAAACCAATATCCTGTCATCTTTACCCTATCAGAATTATTAAACACGACGATTTTGAAGCAGTCAACTACCACAAATGGTATATCTGTCAGTCTGCCTGCACACTCGGAAAAAAGCTGGAGCTACCACTGTATAGATTTCTTAAAGCCCCGCTGATACGGAAATATGGAGAAGAGTGGTATGATAGGTTGGTGGAGGAGATTGAAGGATAGTCACGCTTCCTAATAGTAAGAGAGCTATTGCAAGTACCTATTATGGAAATTTGCTTAAATAACTAACAACCTTTAGGCATACGCGTCAACTTAAGACTGTTAATAGTTTATTTGCAGCGCATAAAGTTATTTGATAAAATGTTTGCACCCCTCACCTTTTCCGATAGCTATCGGAATTCCCAACGGGAGAGGAAAGGCCTGCGCGACAGCTTCTTCCCTCTCCTTGAGGAGAGGGATAGGGTGAGGTGAAATCTTACAATCATCAAGAAAATAGCTCTTAAGTTGACGGCAATGTCTCGCAGGGCTTAATCTTATATTATTGGTATTCAAAGGCTTTCGTTACATTCCAACATCTCAGGATTGGCAAAATTAGACTAAAAAAAAACTGAAGCCACCAGATCGGATGGGCAGGGAAAAACTCCAAACAGTCTCTAAATATTAACTTCCATTATCCACAAATCATGTTTGTTGCAAAAGCTTGTTGCATAAAGTATTGAATATCCGTCAGGTATTTCAAATTCCGAGATGGCTTGCTCGTCGGTTGGATAAAATGTTTTTTCTCCGAGCACATCACCATTTTCTGCCACTAGTGTGTGTCTGACAATATAATGCACCTCCGACATTCCATGTTCTGTTTTAATTGTAACTTTTTTACCTTCAACGGTTACCATTGGAAGATGACTGCCGGCTTTTTTTGGCCATCTGCCAGGATTCTCTTCTGAGTAGATAATGTTTTGGGGAAGTGTGTCGTTGCTTCCGCTGCTTGCCAGCACTCTGCTGCTTGCAATTCCTGCTGCAGTGAGCATTGATAATTTAAGAAAATTTCTTCTGTTTGACATAATTTGTTGGTTTATTTGTTCAGGAAATCATTTGTTTTAATGGTTATACTATTTCATCACTCGTGCTGCAATACTTGTATTTATTTTGCGTGGAGAAAACCTTGCCGCAAAAGTTAGAATACTATTTTTTACACCATGAATTGATGTGGTTTTACCTTTGTTCATTTCTCTGAAAGTAAACTCAGCAAGCTCTTTGGCTGTTGGTCCACTATTGAAGATTTTTGAATTGATATTTGCTACATCTGCAAATTCTGTTTGAGTTGCTCCCGGACAAATTGTTGTTGCTTTGATATTAAACTTTTTAAGTTCATAAGCTATTGCTTCAGAGAAGTTTAAAACGTAAGCCTTTGATGCAGCATAAGATGCCATCCCGGGAACTGCTTGAAAAGCTGCTGTAGATGCAATATTCACAATATTACCCTGCTTATTCAACATCATATTTTTTGCAAACAGCCGTGTGAGTTTTGTTAGAGTTATAATGTTTAAAATCAGCATCTTCTCTTCGCTTTCGATATCAATATTGTTCATGTCGCCATAAATCCCGAATCCGGCATTGTTTATCAGAACGTTAATGTTTCTGTCTGCCACTTTATCATATAGCTTCTCAGCACTCTCAATATTTGCCAGGTCCATTTCGATTATTTCAATAGAAATAGATTGTTCCTTTTTATTATCTCTTTGATCTCTTCGAGCCTCTCTTTTCTTCGAGCTACTAATACCAGGTCGTAATTATTTCGGGCAAAAACAAATGCCAGTTCCTTTCCTATTCCACTTGAAGCCCCTGTGATAAGTGCTGTTTTTGTAGTTGTTTTCATAATTTTTGTAGTATTTTCTCTTACTATTGCAAACAGAAATTGTCTTTAATTGTTCAGAATAGGATTTTTAAATTATTTAGATTTTTGCATTCAAATATTTTAATTCAGTTTGAATTATGTTTAAAATTTTAAAAAATGTGTTTAGATTTTATTAAAAAGCTTAATTTTGCAGCCCTTAAATACAGTGATGGAGAGTTGCCGGAGTGGTCGAACGGGGCAGTCTCGAAAACTGTTGGCCGGCTTTGCTGGCCCGAGGGTTCGAATCCCTCACTCTCCGCAAAGTAAAAATCCCGGCGAAAGCCGGGTTTTTCTTTTTTCAGGAATTGCAAAAGCTCGCTTTTAAGCAATTTCTGAAAAAAGAAAAAATGGAGAGCGTAGTGAACAGGATTTTTACTTTGAACCTCCCCCCCAACGGGATCAACGAAGTTAATCCCTCACTCTCCGCTTATTCCATAAGCACAACAACGTAAACCACCGTAAAGCACTATCTTTACGGTGGTTTTGTTTTTTTGGTAAAGCAGAGAAAAGCATTAAAACGTATAACTAGAATGTTTTAATCGGTGGTCTTGCTAAAAACTACAAATCTCCACCTATCTGATGTTTAATCACAGATTTACAGTACTTTGCATTTCGCTCTTTTGCATAGATTATATAGTTTTGTAACTTAATTTATACTATGAAAAGAGCAACATTTAGAGTCCTGTTTTATATTAAGCGGACAAAGAAACTTAAGGATGATACAGCACCAGTCTATGCTAGGCTGACAGTCAACGGATTAAGAGTTGAATTTGCCTTGCAAAAAAGCATTGATGAGGAACAGTGGAACAAAGAAAAAGGGTGTATTTTTGGTACCAAAAGTGATGCAAAAAAGTTCAATTCTTCTTTGGATTTAGTAAAGAATAAACTTTACGGATATAAATTAGAGTTAGAACAAGAAGGAAAAGAGGTAACAGTAGTTAGTCTGAAGAATGCATACCTTGGTATTGATAATAGCTCTAAAACAATACTTGGAGTGTTCAATGAACATTATATTAGATGTAAAGGGCTTATTGGCATTGATACTGCATCTGGTACTTATGACAGATATCAAGCTTGTTACAGGCATATAGAACGTTTTATTAGCCATCAATATAGTAAGACCGATATGCCCATAAGTAGTATAACTCCTATCTTTATTCGAGATTTGGAGTATTATCTTAAAACAGAGCGCAATTGCTGCAACAATACCACTGTTAAATACATTAAAAATTTTAAAAAGATCGTTCACATAGCATTATTTAATGGGTGGCTAAAATCAGATCCATTTGCTAATATCAAATTCCATTTGGATGATGTTGACATAGATTTTCTTACTGAAGAGGAATTGGATACAGTAATGAAAAAGCAATAAAATTGAAAGAATACAACAGGTTAAGGATGTTTATCTTTTTTTGTTGTTTTACAGGCTTAGCGTTTGTTGATGTTAAAAACTTATCATATTCTGAGATTGAAGATGTAAATGGCAAATTGTGGATAAAAAAAAGAAGACAGAAAACTAAAAACTGGTGTAATATTCCAATTCTTGAACCAGCTCTCAAGCTTATGGATAAATATAAAAACCATCCTGTTTGTGAGAAAAATAATACTGTACTTCCAGTATTAACATGACAAAGAAATATGCCCGGGTTATGGATGACCTCATCAGCAAGGATATGATGAAAATTCAAGATAAGTATAAATCTGCATAAACAGAAGAACTTTTCAAGACTACTTCACTGGAGGTAGCCAATATTTCATCATTATAAAAAAAATATTGAAACGTTTATCTTTAACCAAACGTTTAATGCTGAAAATCAACAGAAAACAAGCAAATATTCCTGTTTAATTTGAACGTAGAACTTCTAAATGCAGCGCAATGTTGCTGGGGCGAAATATTACTTATTTCAAGTAATATGAGTTAGTGATCTAACCAAAGGTTTTCAAATTATTTTTGTATGATGATGGAACTGTAGAGAAGGTATTTTTGAAAGGTCGCTACTATATTGTATGATTGGTTAGTATATATATTATCTTTGTAAACTAGTATCCAATATTACTACATATTGTTTTTTATATTAATATAAGCCATTAATAATGTCGTCATATTTAATTTACCTACGTTTTATTTTCATTGGTTTAATAGCTGCAGCATCGCTTACCCAAATTCTATTGCTTTTTTTTTCAAAGAAGCCCTTGATACATATATTAATGTTTATTCTTGGGATTTTCGCTTCCTTGCTTTTGTACAATTCAAATTTGTTGCATAGTACTACTGATATCCAGGATATATATTGGCTGACAATATTAAATGTTAGTTACTATCTAGTTGATATGTCTGTATTGATTTATATATTGTTTTTATACAATGGGGAAAAATTTAGTAAGGTGTTTTATGGTTCATTGTTTATTATCTTGATAACGTTAATTATCAACTTGATACTTCCACACGGATTAATATATAAGGATATAACAGGCATACAAACCCTAAGTTTTAAATGGCAGGAATCGTATAATATAGCCCAAGGGAATTTAAATTGGTT
>JAUVIX010000249.1 GCA_030592565.1 Chlorobiota bacterium | reverse complement strand
CAAATAAGTCATACACGGATTATTTTGTTAAAATGAAGCAGGTACACGGAGTAGGATTTTCTTTATGCCACTTTAACAACAGCTATGGAACCTGTAACGGAACCGGAATATATAGCTTTAATTCGGGATTTAGTGTAAAAGGCAGATGTGTAAGCGGCACCAATCCTTGCACAGAATGGGACACCGGCACCTTTACTAACCTTTACAGGGGTATTTATGCCACCTCAGGTGGTAGTACCTTTTTCCCCGATATTGATCATATAAGTTTTAGTGAAAACCACAGGGCCGTTTATTTCAGTGCTATGGAAAACGGATCGGTGACTAATTGCAATATAATTACGGGTACTTTGGTGGGTTATAATTGGCCTTATGGTATTTACTTAGACAATTCAACAGGATACACTATTGAAGATAATAATTTTCACCAGGGGACTGTAGGTGGAATAGGTCTGGTAGTTAACAACTCGGGTGGTGAACCCAACCGTATATACCGCAATTATTTTGAAGGGCTGGTGTTTGGAATATTAGCCCAGCAAGAGAATCGGGCAGCTGACGGAACAGGCCTGGTACTGAAATGCAATGAGTATATTGGTAACCAGTACGACCAGGTTGTAACCTGTGAAGCAGAGGGTTTAATGGGTAAATCGTTAGGTATTGCCGAAATCCAGGGCGCCAATTTAAATGCACCAGATGCCCCTGCTGGAAACCGGTTTAGTTATACAGGGCCAACTTTTGATGACCCCACAGATATTTACAATGAGGCTAATGATATTACTTATTATTATCATGATGACAATAGTGCACCACTGTGGCCACAATATATCACACAAGAAACAGTTTATCCAGAACCAAATAACAATCCTCTTGCAATTTGGAATCCCGAAGAAAGCTGTCCACCATCAGATGGAGGAGGAGGACCCGGGAGTGATACTGAAGAGATGAAAAGCGCTATGGCAACTTCGAAATTAAAAGCCGATTCGGTTCAAAATATTATTAACATTCTAAAGGATGGAGGCAGTACCGAAGATATGAAAACGGAGGTTGATATAAGCACACCACCCGAAACTTATGCAGTGTATAACGAGTTGATGAATAATTCACCATATATTTCGGATACGGTGATGGAATCAGCTATTGAAAAAGAGGATGTATTACCTAATGTAATGATACGTGATGTGATGGTAGCCAACCCACATAATGCAAAAGACGATGCTTTGATGGAAAAGATAGAGGAACGCACCAACCCGATGCCGGATTATATGAAAGCTCAGATACTGCAGGGTGGCAGCTTAGTTTCAGCATACGAATCATTGCAGTCGCAATTAGCTTATTATAAACAGAGCCGTATAATTGCTTTTAATGAGCTTGTTAAGCATTATATTACCGACACTGTTAATCCGGGAGCTTCAGTTGACAGCCTAATTGTTTTACTGCAAAACGAAAACAGCATAAATGCCAAATACCGTCTTGCTTTTATAAACGGAGAGCAGGGAGCCTGGAGCGAAGGGAATGCTGTATTGAATAATATTCCTTCGCAATTCGACCTTACAGTATCCGAAGCAGATGCTCACTCACAATTCACCAATTACTATTCACTTTTAACAGATCTGGCGCAAGAGGGAAAAGTTTTTGCAGAAGCCGATAGTTTAAAGGTTGAAGAGCTATTTGAGATAGAAGCCTTGCAGACAGGCAAGCCATCTGCCTATGCAAGAAATATACTATTGTCACTCGGTGAAATTAGTTATGATGAGCCGATACTTATGCCCGACTTCTTAAAATCAGCTGCTGCGCATAATGAATACGAAGAATTGATGAAAGCACTGGAAGAACACCACTACCTTAAAGTGTTACCCAACCCGGCAGGTGATTATATCATTATAGAGCATAAGCTGGAAACAGAGCCTGAAAATGTTTATGTGGAGATACATAACACAAAAGGGGAAATTGTAAAATATTCAGCAGTTAAAGGACAACAGAATCAAAAAACACTCGACATTAAAGAACTGAAACCGGGAATTTATATTGCAACAATATATGTAAACGGTAAAGAGGTGGAATCGGTAAAATTTACGAAAGTTAAATAATTTATGACGATGTTATTCCTCTCTACGTTCGGAATGACATTATAATTATAAAGAAGTATTAAGAAAAATGAAAAATCTATCAAATACATTTCTTACACTCGCATTTTTGCTCTCTTCTTACTCTTCCTTTTCCCAGGTATGGCCGAAGTATTACGGCGAACCAAACAGATATGATTACAGTAGGGACATAATTGAAACTTATGATAAGGGATATTTAATTTGCGGTGGGTATTTTAATGATGAAAGTGGCTGGTCATGGCTTATCAAAACTAATGTGAACGGAGAGATTTTATGGGAAAAAATACTTGAACATGAAGGTGATAATTACCTAAATGCAATTTATCAAACTATGGATGGAGGATTATTGGCTTGCGGAGCAGTATGGACAGAAGCCGGGGCTTCCGATCCTTTTGTAATTAAACTGAACTCCTGCGGAGAAAAAGAATGGTGCACCATATTTGCAGGCAGCACGCAAACAAACCCTTGGGCTCAGGATATTAGAGAAACTTCATCAGGTGAAATTATTGTTTTGGTTAACCAATATGGGGAAAACAATGTTGAGGATATGCATTTGTTTAAATTAAACTCAGAAGGGAATTTATTATGGAAAAAACCATTTTGCAGCGGATTTGTACATCCCGAGGGGGCGATACCTCTGGGAAATAAAATTATCATAACTGAAACCAATGAGTATTTGATTTCCGGGAAAGTTTACTGGGAAGATCCATGGAATCCTGGAGGGGCAAAAGGTATTAGATCACTTTTTACACTTATTGATAGCAATGGAAATGAAAAATGGGTTCTTCCTTTTGGGTTAAATGATACTATTTATGGTCATGCAAATAACACAATTCAACTTAGTGATAATAATTTTATTAGTGTTGGGAGAGCATTTGGTGAACAAGTAGATAGAGAAGGATTGATAATGAAGTTTGATGCACTTGGAAATGAATTAGAATATAATCAGGTTAATTTTCAGGCAATTGACACCAGTTTTAAAGTTGGATTGTTTTGGGATATTAAATTGAAAGACTCCCTTTATATTCTTGCAAGCTTTTTCGATAATGATCCCAATGGTCAAGCACCACCAGGTGAAATCATAATTGATACAAATCAATTATTTTCAAATTTTGAAACGAATAATTATATTCATTATCTATCTAATGATGATCCATACAATATTCTCATTACAAATGATGGTAAAATCCTAAGTAACTCTGTTTATGAAGAACCAAACAACTGGGATATAGCCCTGTCAAAACTCAACCTAAACTTAGAGTACGACACATTAGACCCGGGCAATTACATCTACGACAGCCTGTGCACAACCCCGGGCTTGCCACAAAGTGGCTTTATATATTTAGATGATTGTAATATTGTAACTGATATACCTTCACCGGAGGAGTATTATGCTTTTATAAATACCATACCCATAAAGGCTTACCCCAACCCGGTAAGTGATGGAAGTATTACTTTTGAGTTTGAGAATACTGAGCACCTGGCCCCCCCCTCGGACCCCCCTGGAGGGGGTACATTCCTTGCAATTTTTGATATTTTCGGGAAGGAAATGCACGAAGAGAAAATTTACAAGCACCAGGGTGAAAGCATTGTAAATGTACAAAGTTGGCAAAAGGGGATGTACTTTGCAGTGGTTTATAGTAATGGGTTGCCGGTGGGGAAGTGTAAATTTGTGGTGCAATAAAATTATTTTTAAGTTTTTCTTTGTTATTAATAATTATAACTGTACTTTTGCACTCCCAAAAAATAAAGATAAAAACAATGAAGAAAGATATTCATCCAAAGGATTATAGATTTGTGGTTTTCAAGGATATGTCGAACGAATATGCGTTTATTACTAAGTCCACAGTTAAGACCAGAGATACAATTGAGTGGGAAGATGGTAAAGAATACCCCTTGGTAAAACTTGAGATTTCGCATACATCTCATCCATTTTTCACAGGTAAGATGAAACTGATTGATACAGCCGGTCGTGTTGACAAGTTTAAGAGCAGGTATCAAAAGCATCTGGACAAGGCGCATAAGAAGTAAATGCATTAGCCTGAAGAAATGTATAAAAAGCCCTTATCTTTATATTAAGGGCTTTTTATTTATTAGGAATGAAATATTCTTTGAACAAATTGTTATTATTGACGTAATATACATATATTTACGGACTTAAAAACCTGACCTTGCTTATGAATTATATTTTGTTTGATGATTATTCCAGAGACAACCTTCTTCCTTTAACATATATGAGGCCTGTTGCAGACATCAGAATAGGCATACTCACAATTCGTGAAAAATGGGAGAAACACCTTAATGTTAAAACCTCATCACTGACCGAGTCGTATTTGAGCGAAAAATTTCCTACGGTCAGAAGCGAAAACAACACATTGTTAAATGGCTCCGTTTGTCCTAATGCCGGACTTATTGAGGAAATAAAGAAACTCAAACCTAATCAGGCGCTTGTTAACGATGATGTGATAATAGCATTATGTATGAAGGATGAAGGCCTTGAGGATGTTAATGACATGGAGATTGAGGATATTGATGATGTGATGACCAATGTGGATTTCTTGAAAATAAATCACCCCTGGGACATATTCATACATAATGGAAAAGCAATTGAAAGCGATTTTGAGTTACTTACAAAGGGCAGAAAAAGTCAAAAGCTGAGTGACACAAACCGTGTTCTGGGAGCAGAGAATATCTTTATTGAGGAGGGTGCGACAGTTGAAATGGCTACTCTTAATGCAAACAGAGGCTCTATATACATTGGTAAGAATGCAGAGATAATGGAGGGAAGTAATATTAGGGGACCTTTTGCTATTTGTGAAGGGGCAACTGTTAAAATGGGTGCTAAAATTTATGGGCCGACAACACTTGGACCTTATTCAAAACTTGGCGGTGAGGTTAATAATTCAGTTATCTTCGGCTACTCAAACAAAGGCCACGATGGTTTCCTCGGGAACTCAGTTATTGCCGAATGGTGCAATATTGGTGCTGACACTAACAATTCAAATCTAAAGAACTCGTACGATAACGTTAAGCTCTGGAGCTATCCTCAGGAAACTTTTATCGATACAGGATTGCAATTTTGCGGGCTTATAATGGGTGACCATTCTAAAACTGCAATTAATACAATGTTTAATACTGGTACTGTTGTCGGTGTTAATGTCAATATTTTTGGCCCCGGGTTCCAACGCAACTTTATTCCTTCTTTTTTCTGGGGCGGAACCAAAGGATTCAAACCTTATAATATTAACAAAGCTGTTGAAGTTGCAAAAGCTGTTTTTGCAAGACGAGATAAAGAATTTAATGATGTTGAGAAGGATATTTTAACTCATGTTTTTGAAATAACAATCAATAACAGAAAAGCTTAAAAAATAGATTGAAATAGAAAAAATTGCAGAAAACTTACCTATATTGAGTATGAAACTTTTTGAAACTGAAAATTTAATGATTTCTGACATTTTAGAAAATGAAACAGAATTTATTCCTTTGCTTTCATCAGAAGATGAAGACCTTATAATTGCTGAAGAGATTCCCGAATCATTGCCAATATTAGCTTTGCGAAATACAGTTCTGTTTCCTGGTGTAGTTATCCCGATTACCGTGGGACGTGATAAATCTATTAAGCTAATTAAGGAAGCATACCGCAAAAAAAAACTGATAGGTGTTGTTGCGCAAAAAGATGCCGAAATAGAAGAGCCGGTATTTGATGATCTTAACAAGGTCGGAACTGTTGCAAACATTATTAAGATACTTCAAATGCCTGATGGCAATACAACTGCCATTATTCAGGGCAAAAAGAGGTTTCAATTGCTCGAGCTTATGCAGGAAGAGCCATATTTCAAAGCAAGGGTTGCAGAATTTGAACCAACCGAAAAACCTCCAAAGGATAAGGAATTTAATGCACTAATTGCATCGCTT
>JAUVIX010000320.1 GCA_030592565.1 Chlorobiota bacterium | reverse complement strand
TTGGTATGGAGCGTATCATTAAAGGCTACCTCGATCTGCTTTCTATAACCTTTATATCGAAGTTTGGCAAACGTCCGATGCACCTGTTTGGAGCTCTTGGTACTGTTCTTTTCTTTTTTGGATTTCTGGTCGGTGCATATCTTACAGTTGCAAAATTCGTTTTCGATGTTTACCGTATGACCGACAGGCCTCTGTTCTATTTCGGACTGCTTGCAATGGTTATCGGAACGCAATTGTTTCTTACGGGTTTCCTTGCAGAGATGATTTCCCGAAGTTCGTCCGAAAGAAATATATATCAGATAGAAAAAGAAATAGGACTTAAAGGGGATGATTAACAGATGTCCGGAAAGAGAAAAATAATTATAATAGGTTCGGCTTATCCTTTGCGTGGAGGTGGTATTTCTACCTTTAACGAACGTTTAGCAAGAGCATATATGGATAATGGTAATGATGTAACAATTTATACATTTAGCCTGCAATATCCCTCTTTTCTTTTCCCCGGAACTACCCAATATTCAAAAGAAGCTCCTCCCGAAGGATTGGATATTAAGGTCAGGATTAATTCGATAAATCCTCTTAACTGGATTAAAGTGGGGAAGGAGATTAGAAATCTTCGACCTGATCTTGTTATTGTCAGATTCTGGATACCTTTTATGGGGCCTTGCCTTGGTAAAATTTCCAGGATGATCAGAAAAAATGGTATCAAAGTAGTTGCAATTGTTGATAATATTATTCCTCACGAGCACAAGCCGGGAGACAGAGCACTCTCAAATTATTTTGTAAAGAGTATTGATTGTTTTGTGACAATGTCAAAGTCAGTTTTAAACGACCTTAAAATTTTTGACAACAAAAAGCCCAAACATCTGACGGTTCATCCCTTGTATGATAATTTTGGGGAGCTGATTCCGAAAAAGAATGCTCTTGAAAGATTGAACCTACCTGGTAAATTCAAATACCTTCTGTTTTTTGGGTTTATAAGAGATTATAAAGGGCTTGATTTGTTGCTGGAAGCTTTTGCCGATGAGAGGCTAAGACAGTTTTCGTTAAAACTTCTGGTAGTTGGTGAGTTTTATATTGATTCTGCACCCTATCTGAAAATGATTGATGAGCTTGGGTTAAAAGATAATGTCATTATGCACAATGAGTTTGTTCCCAACACTGAGGTTGTGAACTATTTCTGTGCATCAAGCCTGGTTGTTCAACCTTACAAGGATGCAACACAAAGCGGGATAACTCAGATAGCTTATCATTTTGAGCGGCCGATAATTACAACAAATGTAGGCGGGCTTTCCGAAATTGTAACTGATAAAAGGGATGGGTATGTTGTTGAACCTGACTCAAAGCAAATTGCTGATGCAATTTTTACATATTTTGATCAGAATCAGGAGGGCGTATTTGTTGAAAATGTCAGGGAGGATAAAAAGAGATTTTCATGGGATAAAATGCTGCAGGCAATAGATGAGGTTTGCGGGGAATGAATATTTTTGTAATTTTACAATGCAGAAAGTGCTTTTTTATTAAGTCTGGGATTGTTTTTTATTAAATCGACTTATCTGAATTACTATGAAAAATGATACACATAAATTAGTTTTATTAGCCGTATTGGTTTTTGTAAGTTATTTTAGTTTTTCACAACAGACAATTATTCTGCAACCCGGACCTTCAGAAGGGAAGGATGCCAGAGTTTGGTCTCTTTCACCAAATAGTAACTTTTGGGATTATCCATATATAAAAGCAAATGCGTGGACCTGGAGTGGCGTTTTTGGAATTGAACGAACTTTTATTGAATTTGATATAGATTCAATACCTCCTGACGTAGAAATTACTTCGGCAAAATTATCATTTTTTTATCACTATTTCGAAGTTCCTATAGAACAGACAAACTATGGTGATAATTCAGGCCTTATTCAGAGGGTTATTACTCCCTGGAGCGAAGCCGGAGTAACATGGGATAATCAACCGACTGCAACAGGTGAAAATCAGGTTATAGTACCACCTACTACTGACCCTCAACAGGATTATACTGATATTGATGTCACTAATATAGTAATTGATATGTATAATGATCCCGAGAATAGCTATGGATTCTTTTTCAGGATTTTCAATGAGGAGCAATACCGAAGACTGGCTTTTGCATCAAGCGACCATCCTGATTCTGAAAAATGGCCAATGCTTGTTATTACTTATGAATGTGATCTGCCAATTGCTAATTTTAGTTTTATTGTTGAAAACGGATTTGTGCAGTTTACTGATTTATCTCTGAATGCGACATCCTGGAATTGGGATTTTGGCGATGGTTATTCTTCTACTCTTAAAAATCCGGTTCATCAATATTACTCTTCAGGCCCGCATATTGTTTGCCTTACGGTTGAAAATGATTGCGGAACTGATATGATATGCGACACCGTGCGTCCTGTAATTACCTCATTAAGTTCTAATAAAATAATGGGTAAGATAAATATATTCCCAAATCCAACTAATGGCTTAACAAAAATTTCTTTTGGGCAACAAAATTTTGAATATTTGAATCTGTATATTTCTGATATTCAAGGTAGAGTTATTTTTACAGATAGAAAGAATTTTAATAGTGATAGTTATATTATGGTTGATTTTTCAGGTTTCAACCAGGGTATATATTTTGTGAGGCTGGTATCGGATACAATCAATGAAATAAAAAAAATAATTGTTAAATGATAATACGAAGTAAGGCGCCATTGCGTCTCGGACTTGCAGGTGGAGGAAGTGATGTGTCGCCATATTCTGATATTTATGGTGGAGCAATCCTTAATGCAACAATTAGTATGTATGCTTATGCAACCATTAAGCCAACTACTAATGGAAAAATTGTTATTAACTCGCTAGATAAAATTAAGAAGCTGGAGTTTGGGTCAACCAACAAAATTGAACTAAATGACTGCCTCGATTTGGTCAAAGGAATATACAACCGTATTGTTTCCGAATATACTAAGAAACCTCTTTCATTTGAACTGACAACCTCTGTTGATGCTCCTCCAGGCTCTGGCCTTGGAACATCATCAACTCTTGTTGTTGCTATTCTCGGTGCTTTTGCCGAATGGCTGCAACTACCACTAGGAGAGTATGATCTTGCAAAACTTGCCTACGAAATTGAGAGGGTTGACCTTGCAATGGCAGGCGGCAAGCAGGACCAATATGCTGCTACTTTCGGGGGAGTCAATTTTATGGAATTTTACGACAATGATAAGGTGATTGTTAATCCTTTACGGATTAATGATATTATTCTTAACGAGCTGGCTAATAATCTCATACTTTACAATACCGAAACCAGCAGGCTGTCATCAAAAATTATTGAGGCACAAAGAAAAAACGTGATAGATAAAAATATTGATTCCATCGAAGCTACTCATAAACTGAAACAGCAGGCTATAATGATGAAAGAGGCTCTATTAAGAGGAGAACTTGATAATATAGGCGACATCCTGAACTTTGGATGGCAAAACAAAAAGAAGATGGCTGCCGGAATCTCTAATCAGCTTATTGATAATATTTACGATGCTGCTATAAGCAGTGGTGCAACTGGAGGAAAAATATCAGGTGCGGGCGGTGGCGGATTTATGATATTCTATTGCCCCAATAACACAAGGTTCAAAGTAATTGAAACTCTGAAAAAATTTGGAGGTAAGGCTCAAAGGTATGAGTTTGTACCAAAAGGACTTACATCGTGGACGATTTGATATTTGAGTATTACTGTACAAATCATTAATTATGGGTGATAAAACATTGATAGGAAAGTTTCTCGTATGGAGAGCCAGAAATATCAATGATCGCTATTTTATCATAATCCTGAGTGCACTTATCGGATTTCTGGCAGGTATGGCTGCATATCTTTTAAAGACATCTGTTTTTTATATACACGACACCCTGACCGAATGGTTTACAAAGAGCGAACAAAATTACCTGTTTGTTATATATCCTGGTATTGGAATTCTTTTGACGGTTTTATTTTTAAAATATATTGTCAGGGATGAAACCCGGCATGGCATTCCCCGGATATTGTATGTAATATCAAAACTTGGAGGGAAGATGAAGCAACACAAGGTATTTTCTTCCCTTATTGGAAGCTCTCTGACAGCTGGTTTTGGAGGTTCAATAGGATTGGAGGCACCAATCATTTCCACCGGGTCATCTATGGGATCGAATATTGGTAGTTT
>JAUVIX010000077.1 GCA_030592565.1 Chlorobiota bacterium | reverse complement strand
GATTTTTTCTTTTTCAACAATCATTGTAAAGAAGAATGTCGGGACAAAATTATCACCTGCAATCATCTCATTAAATCGTACTATTTACCTTTTTGTTTTTGCATTGGTGATGCTGTTCGTTTTTCAAAAATCATTTGTTATTCCTGGGTCAGCACTGATTAATATTACAATCGGGTCAGTACTTGGGCCTTTTCTAGCCGTTGTTGCGGGATATAATGCCCTGAAGTATATTGAAGCATCCAGAGCCTCAATGCTTGGTAGTACCAAGAGCCTGTTTGTCCTGCTTGGTTCATTTCTCTATTTTCATCATCTTCCGCAAAATATACAAATCATTGGCGGAATGCTCACAATAATCGGTGTGCTTCTTATTTCGTTCGGAAAACTAATTTTAAACAAAAAGCAGAGTTAGAAGTCTTTATCAAGTCTTTCTTTTTAATCCTACATATCCATATCACGGTGCTCTGCACCTTATTTTAGGATTGAATCTTTTTCTATAAATATTGTGCAACTCCGTTGCTTTTTTACTAAAAAGCAATACATATAATATGTAATTTTGTCGAAATACAAATGTACTATTATGAAATATCACCTTACTAAATTTTATCTGATACTAGCGTTTTTTTCATTTGCACTATTATTAAATGCCCAGACAAATGAAGAAAAAGATTTTAACTGCTTTTCTATTCTTTTCGGCAAAGGGGCAACAGCCGACGGATCTGTGATGTTTGCCCATAATGAGGATGACTTTGGCGACAGGGTTGTTAACTGGTACAGGGTTCCTGGCAACCATCCCGAAGATGATGGTGATTCAATAATCCTAAAACGTAAAGGTAAAATCGATCAGTCAGGTGAAACTTTCAGCTACCTGTGGCTTGAGATTCCAGAGCTGGAATTTTCCGACAGCTATTTTAATGAATATGGTGTTATTATCGCTTCAGATGCTTGTGTATCACGGGAGGATGAGCCTCAACTCACAGACGGCGGAATAGGTTATTGGTTGCGCAGGGCAATGGCAGAAAGGGCAAAAAGTGCCAGAGAAGCTGTAATAATCGGCGGAAAGCTTGTGGAGGAGATGGGGTATGCTTCGTCAGGCCGGACATACTGCATTGCTGACCCAAATGAGGCATGGATGCTTTCGGTTGTCAACGGAAAACACTGGATTGCAGAACGTATTCCTGATAATCAGATAGCAATAATCCCAAATTATTATACTATCACTGCTGTTGACCTTTCGGATACTGTTAATTTTCTTGGCTCACCGGATATTGTTGAATATGCTGTTGAAAAAGGTTGGTATAATCCTGAGACAGATGGGAAATTTAATTTCAGGAAAGCGTACAGCGACCAGGGAAATCTACAATCTCTCGGTAATAAGGCACGACACTGGATAACCATAAACGCATTATCGGAAAAGCAGTATGATATTGATGATGAATTCCCATTCTCATTTGTGCCAAAAAAGAGGGTTGAATTGCAGGATATTTATCAGACTCTCCGAAATCATTATGAAGGAACGGAGCTGGATATAACAGTCGGGTTTACTGAAGGAAGTCCGCATCACCAGAAAGCAATGTCTGTTTGCTCAAGTACCAATCAGTATGGATTTGTAGCTCAATTAAGAAATTGGATGCCGGTTGAAATAGGGGCTGTTTTGTGGATTGCTCCACGCCGGCCTTGTACTGAGCCTTTTGTGCCGGTCTATTCCTGTTTACTTTCAATGCCTGATAATTTTGCAGTTACCAACTACAAATCAGCTCTTACCGATCATTTTAATAAGATTGATGATTTTGAAGAGTATTCCAAAAAACAGGAATATGTATTATTTGGTAAAAAGGCTGCTGCGATTGATGAGGATTATGGCAAACTGATATCACCGGTTAAGAAATCAATTGAGAAGGTGGAAAATGAATTGATTACAAATCAGGCAGGCTTTGAAAAGAAGATGCTTAAAACATACAATCGGAAACCGGATCAGGCAAAGGAATTATTGACAGAGTATTCTTTAGAACAGATTTTGAAAGTATTGGATATGGCACGGAAAAGTGTGAAATAAAATTTGCGTTACTACTCAATAGGTATAAAATACTGAACATTAAATATTTGCCACAGATTCACAGATTAAGTTTAATTGATTTTTATGAATTTCCACAAAGAAAACTACCAAAGATGGTTTTAAATCTGTGGCTTTTAAATTTAATCTAGTTTCTGAGCAGTAACAAATTTGCTACTAACCCGATTGGGCTTCTGATGATTTGTTTTCCTGTAAAAATTTTCCAAATTGCTCTTTTATCTGATCTCTGACTTTCCGGTAAATGGGTAGAATTTCTATGGGAGTTCCTTTCGCATCTGCCGGATCTTCAAATCCAATATGGAGTCTGTGCTTAACTTTACCGATAAAAACAGGGCATACCTCTTTAGCTCCATCGCAAACGGTAATGACATAATCAAACTCTTTGTCAATAAACAGGTCAGCAGATTTAGGATAGCCTACGCTAATATCTATTCCCTCCTCTTCCATAACCTTTATAGCATAAGGGTTTACTTTGCTTTCGGGTTTTGTACCTGCCGAGTATATTTTAAATTCGGGAGCCCAATGCTTTAAAAACCCTGCAGTCATCTGGCTTCGACAAGTATTCCCTGTACATAAAATTAATATTCTCATTTCAATGTAATTGACGATTAATTAGCTCTTTGTTGTCGTCTATTGCAAATTCCGGCTGGATATTATAATGTCCGATTTTCTGTTTTTTAAGAAGAGTTTTAATTTCTTTTAATATATCCTCAAATTCCGAAATTCGGATATTCTTCTCCAAATCAACGTGCGCTTCAAAAATAATTTCATGTTCATCAAGCTGCCAAACATGTATATGATGAATATTCTTAATTCCGTTTATCTTTTGAACTGCAGAAGCGATCTCCTTAATATCTATGGCTTTAGGAGTAAACTGCATCATTATTTTCAGAGTATCTGTAAAAATCGACCAACTGCTATAGATCAAATAGGCTGCAATAGCAAGCGAGAGCACACCGTCAATCCAATACCAATCCAGGTATTTAATGGCAAAGCCACCTGCCAGAACAGCAATGGATGTCAGCATATCAGTGAATAGATGAAGATAAGCAGATTTGATATTTATACTGCCTTGAGCATCCTTTTTGATAAGAAGAACGGAAAGGCCATTAAGTAAAATACTGAGTCCTGCCAGCCAAATTACAATAGTCCCTTCAATGGGTGTCGGATTTATCAGACGTTCAACCGATTCGCTGGCGATCACTACAGCAATAATGATTAAGGTAAAGGAATTAATAAAGGCGGCAAATATTTCAGCCCTTTTATAACCGAAGGTTTGGTTAACAGTTTGTTCGCGATTAGTCAATCGTTTTGCCACCCAACTGATAATCAATGACAGTACATCACTAAAATTATGAGCAGCATCCGAAAGCAAAGCCATACTTCCTGAAATAACTCCTCCAATAACCTGCGCAATTGTTATTGCCAGGTTCAGGACTATCGTAATCCCAAGATTTTTTTCATTTATTTCGTGATGATGATGCGACATAGCTGATTAAAGTATCTCATTTTCTGTACAAACAGTTTGCATTTCCAAAATAATTAGATGCCATATTGTATATTTATGAACAAAGTTAATGCAAAAATGTTTGATGAAGGCTTTGAGTTTAAACCATTTTGAAAATATGACATCCATTTTGCAAAATCTTGCATTGGATTTGCTTTGAAATAATTTCAAAAGTTTAATCGGTTATTTGCCTTTTTTCTGCAACTTTGTTCCAAAATATGAAATATGAAAAAGTTAGTTTTTATTTTGATTATTGCAGCCTTTTTCGGGGGATGCGGTAACGTGAAAAAAAAGAAATCACAAAATACACAAAGCAATATCCCCAATAAGGATCTTGCAAGATATGTAAATCCCTTTATCGGAACCGGAGGCCATGGTCACACATATCCCGGTGCCAGCCTTCCATTTGGGATGGTACAGCTTAGTTCGGATACCCGCCTCGAGGGTTGGGACGGATGTTCGGGTTATCACTATTCTGATGATGTGGTTTATGGGTTCAGTCATACCCATCTTAGCGGAACCGGAGTACCCGATTATGCTGATATCCTTTTTATGCCTACGGTCGGGGAAATTAAACTCAATAACGGGGTGGATAATCCGGATGAAGGATATGCTTCACGATTCAGTCATAAAAACGAAAAGGCAAGCCCCGGATTTTACAGCACATATCTTGATGATTACAGAATACAGGTTGAGCTGACAGCCACAAAAAGAGCAGGTTTTCATAAATATACATTTCCTGCCGGTAATGAGTCAAATATCATTATTGACCTTAAGCACCGTGATAAAGTTGTCGATTCGTGGTTTAGGGTTGTCAGTAATACAGAAATTGAAGGGTTTCGTCGTTCAACAGCCTGGGCAAACGATCAGTATATATATTTTGTTGCAAAATTTTCAAAACCATTTAAAAACTTCGGAATAGCAAAGGATGATAAATTCACAGAACATAAGGAACTTGAGGGAGAAAATATCAAAGCAGTTTTAACTTTCGACACAAAGGAGGATGAAGATATACTGGTTAAGGTCGGGATATCTGCCGTTAATGCCGAAGGTGCCTGGGATAACCTTGAGAAGGAGGTATCAGCTTGGGATTTTGAAAACACAAAAGCCAATGCAAGGGATGAATGGAATAAAGAGCTTAACAAAATAGTTATTAATGGTGGTTCGGAAGAGCAAAAAACAGTTTTCTATTCAGCATTGTACCACTCATTTCTGGTTCCCAACCTATTTATGGATGTGGATGGAGATTACCGTGGACGCGACCTGAAAATTCACACTGCCAGGGGATTTGACTATTATACTGTTTTTTCGCTGTGGGATACATTCAGGGGCGAACATCCTTTGTTTACTATTACGCAGCAAAAAAGAACAGTTGACTTTATAAAGACAATGATTGCCCAGTATGAGGAGGGTGGCAGGCTTCCTGTTTGGGAACTTGCAGCCAATGAAACAGAATGTATGATAGGATATCACTCCATTCCGGTAATAGTTGATGCATATATGAAAGGAGTTGATGGATTTGATGTTGAAAAGGCTTATGAAGCGATGAAGCACAGTGCCGATCTTGATTTTTTCGGGCTGAAGGCTTATAAAGATTTCGGCTATATTCCTGCTGAGGAAGAGTCAGAATCGGTTTCCAAAACCCTTGAATATGCCTATGACGATTGGTGCATTGCTCAAATGGCAAAATCTCTTGACAAGGAGGATGATTACAAAAGGTTTATACAAAGGGCACAGTCGTACAAAAATATTTATGACCCAAAGGTTGGATTTATGCGTGCTAAAATGAATGGCCGCTGGTTCAGTCCCTTTGATCCGAGGGAGGTTAATTTTAACTTTACAGAAGCTAATTCATGGCAATACAGCTTTTTTGCGCCTCAGGATATTGATGGCTTAATAAATATTATGGGAGGGAGAGCTGCTTTTGAGAAAAAACTGGATTCATTATTTAACACAACATCTGAGACAACCGGCAGAAAACAGTCTGATATTACCGGATTGATTGGCCAGTATGCCCATGGTAACGAACCTAGTCACCATATGTCTTACTTGTATAACTACCTTGGTAAGCCCTGGAAGACACAGGAACGTGTATGGGAGATAATGGATAAATTTTATACAAATGAGCCTGCCGGATTGTGCGGCAATGAGGACTGCGGGCAGATGTCGGCCTGGTATGTTCTTAGTGCAATGGGTTTTTATCCTGTTACACCCGGAACCAGTATTTATGCAATCGGTACACCCCTTTTCCCTGAAGCAACTATTAATTTGGAGAACGGCAAAGCATTTATTATCAAGGCAAACAATGTATCAGAGAAAAACATTTACATTCAATCAGTAATACTAAATGGCAATCCATATACCAAATCATTTTTGAATCATGAAGATATTGTAAGCGGAGGTGAATTGGTTTTTGAAATGGGTCCAAAGCCAAATAAAACGTGGGGAACAAAAGAGGGGGATTATCCGGTATCTGCTATCACCGATAACCTGATTGTACCAGTTCCTTTCGTATCTGCCGGAGACCGTACATTCTTTGACTCAACAGTTGTTTCTCTTGTCAGCATTAATAATAATGATGAAATTTATTATACTCTTGATGGTTCTAATCTGTCAAAAGCTTCAAAAAAATATATAAAACCGTTTGCTCTGAAAAATACCGCAACATTAAAGGTCACTGCTTACAGACCTGGTAATGATTCATATTCATCGGTAATAAATGTGGATTTTACTAAAATACCAAAAAATCGGGCAATTAAATTAAAATCAAAATATGCAAATCAATATTCGGCTGGTGGAGATAACGCCCTGATTGACTTTATAAGGGGAACAAAAGATTTCAGAACAGGTGCCTGGCAGGGATATGAGGGTGTTGACATCGATGCTGTTGTTGATCTTGGGAGTATTCAGCTGATACATAAGATTGAAATCGGATTTTTGCAAGATAACAATGCCTGGGTGTTTATGCCTGAAATGGTGAATATATATGTATCAAAAAATGGTAAGGATTTTCAAAAGGTTGGTACAGTAAAAAATGAAGTTTCACCAAAAAAGTTGGGGACAATCCTCAAGAATTTTACGATTGATATTTCGACTAAAGCACGCTATGTGAAGGTTGTTGCAATAAATAGGGGCGTTTGTCCCGATTGGCACAAAGGTGCAGGAAATAAGGCGTGGATATTTGCGGATGAGATTGTTGTAGAATGACGTTGTATAAAAACAAATATCGTGTTGAATCTGCCCGATTACAAAATTGGGATTATGGTTGGAATGGGAAATATTTTATAACCATTGTAACGAAAGATCGTACCCATTTTTTTGGTGAGATAGATAATTCCAAAAAATTGCATCTGTCTGAAATTGGAATTTATGCAGAAAAATATTGGCATGAAATCCCCGAACATTTTCCATTTATAATTTTGGATAAATTTATTGTGATGCCGAACCATATCCATGGGATAATAATTATTGATAAAAAACGGAATGGTGATGATGATAAACGGGACGAACGTTGTAGAGACAAAGCATGCCTTGTCTCTACAACAATGCAAACAACACCGCAACCACCATTATCCCCGGGCAAAAAACGATTTCGAAACCCAGGAAAAAACAACATTTCGACAATTGTTGGTTCATACAAATCTGCCGTTTCAAATAAGGGACATTTAATAGAACCAGATTTCGATTGGCAATCACGATTTCATGATCATATTATCCGGGATGATATGGAATTAAAAAAAATTTAACAATGAAACATAATTATTTAATTGAAGCCTGCACAACATCCGTAATATCAGCTATTGAGGCACAGAAAGGTGGTGCAAAAAGGGTTGAATTGTGCGATAATATTTACGAAGGCGGTACCACACCGGGATATGGAACAATTAAAACCGCAAGGGAGATTTTGACAATCGACCTTAATGTGATGATTAGGCCGCGGGGACAGGACTTTTGTTATTCAGATATCGAATTTCGGATTATGAAAGAGGATATTGAGGTATGTAAACAGCTCGGCGCAGATGGTGTTGTCTTTGGAATTTTGAAAACCGACGGGAATATTGATATTGAAAGAAGTACCGAATTGGTAAACCTCGCGCGTCCAATGTCCGTTACATTTCACCATGCATTTGATATGACACCTGACCCTTTCAAAGCACTAGAGGATATTATCTCTACCGGGGCAGACAGAATACTCACATCCGGCCATAAAAACAAAGCTTATGATGGTATTGATCTTATCAGGGATTTGGTTAACAAAGCTGGGGACAGAATTATCATTATGCCCGGAAGCGGAATCAATGAAAATAACATTCGTGAGATGAAGGAGAAGACGGGCGCATGGGAGTTTCATTTGACCGGCTGGAAAGCAATAGACAGTCCAATGAAATTTCGAAAAAAGGGAATATCTATGGGCAGTCTTTCGCAAATACCTGAATATGAGATGAAAATTACAGATACTGTACATTTTGAGAGAATCGTCAGAATGGTTGACGAATAATCAACTAACGTTCAGCTTCCACATCTTCAATAGTTTTTGGGAGAGGCTTACCCAGTAACCTGGCTCCGGTTTCCGTGATTACGAAGTCCTCCTCATTCCTACATCCTCCAAAATCTTTGTATTGCTCCACTTTATCCCAATTTATAAAGTCACTGAATTTATTTTCGGCTCTCCACATATCAATAAGATCAGGAATAAAATAGACCCCTGGTTCAATGGTGAGGACAAATCCCGGTTCCAGTTTACGGGCTAATCGTAATGATTTCAGTCCGAATTGTGTACTTTTCGGTTCACCGTCGTAGCCTACCAATTCTTCTCCCAGGTTTTCCATATCATGAATGTCCAGTCCCATCATATGCCCTGTACCACAAGGAAAAAACAGTGCATGAGCCCCTTTGCTGACAGCCTCCTGCATATTACCCTTCATAAATCCAAGTTCTTTCATCCCTTCAGCAATTGTCAGGCAGGCCTTTAAGTGAACATCTTTGTTGGTGACTCCCGGTTTTAACATAGCAATAGCTGCTTCGTGTGCCGCCAATGCCACATTGTAAATCTCCTTTTGTCTATTGGAAAAGGTTTTGTCAACCGGAAAGGTGCTTGAAAGATCGCCTCCATAATGCATTGGTGTCTCGGCTCCGGCATCCAGCAGAAACATATCTCCGCTTTGAATCGTATTTCCGTGATAATGATTGTGAAGAGTTTCGCCGTGGATAGTTGCTATTATTGGAAATGAAAGATTACCACCCGAGGCAAGTGCAACTTTATGAACGGCAGCCGCTATTTCCCACTCTTTCAATCCCGGCCTGGCCATACGCATTGCAGTCAGGTGCATATCAACCGTTACATTAACTGCCTTTTCAATTTCATTTAGTTCTTCTTTAGTTTTGTAATTCCTCTGATTCACAATTGCCTTTACCAGCTTGAGAGAGGATTGCTCTTTTGCCTGTGAGGGCTTTATGCCTAATAATTCAAAAAGAAAAACTTTTGTCTCAGCCCGGTACGGAGGCAGGTAGTGAATTTCTCTGCCCTTTTTCTGTGCTTCGCTTATGAAAGATGCTAACTTATTCAGGGGATATGTCTCAGCAACACCAACTTGCGAGGCTCTTTCACTAATTGTAGGTTTAACACCCATCCAGACAATATCATCAACTGTCAGATCATTCCCGAATAGTACCTCTTTGTCATTATCAATATCAATATAACCTATCAAATCCGGATGATCAAGCCCAAAGTAATACAGGAAGCAGCTATCCTGCCTGAAATGATATTGATTATCAGTATAATTCATTGGGCTTTCGCCGTTACCCGGTAAAAGAATAATTCCTGATCCGACAGTTTTACTTAATTTTTTTCGTCTTTCTATGTAGGTCTCTTTTGCAAACATAATTCTATTTTTAGATTTACCCGTTGTCTTTGCAAAAGTAGCTATTTTATCTGACAGGTTTTTACTCGTTATCCATTTCTCCCAAATAATTCATTCCGTCAAAATTCATTGAGGAACCGAGTTTGGCAAGATGTTTTAAATCAATATTTCCGGTAATGCTCAATAAGATAACATCCGTATCACCATCAACAACCATAAGGAGTTCGCTGATATTCCGCCCTCCGCCTTTAGAATAAAAATTAATCTTCGCATCAGGCTTTTTGATAATCATTAACTCATCATATTTATCAAACGGTATTGACGATTTGATATCATTATAAAATCTCTCCTTTTCCGATATATCACCATTCTTAACAGAATACGACACAAGCCTTAGCTTATCAATACCCTCAACGGCTTTCTTAAATTCATCAAAATCCTCATCATCAGAATCAATAGTAGCAAAAAGTTCAAAAAGCCCTTTTGCAATCTCGACTGATGTATATTTATCATTATCGGAATACTTATCGAAAAAGTCATTGACCTTGCTCTCCTGCGCACTCAAATACACGGGAACCACCGTTAATACAAAGGCCGCTATACTTACAATTATCTTTTTCATCTGTTTATATTTTTGTAATATGTTGATTTGTAATCTTTTGTGTTTTGTCACGATTTTTGCTTCCTTCGGGCAAAAATCCCGCCAAAACTAATTTTCTTATTCCATTTATTCCCCGACCTGAAGGTCGGGGCTTTTATGTATGTTGGGCTTGCTCGTCATAGCAGTTTCATTTGTTTAAAATCTTTTTTTGCTACCTATAAAATAGCTCCTTAACCCAATCGTCCTCCCACCGCTTCGCTCTCTCGCTACATCACCAGGTCGCATTTTCGCTCCTAATTATCCTCACCTATCTCCTTAAGATTCTCAAGTCCATTAATTTTCATTGTTCTCGAAAGTTTTGAGATAGTCTTCAAATCAATATCTCCCTGAATGCTTATCAAAACTTTATCATTTTTTCCATTAACCACCATAAGGAGTTCTTTTATAACTTTATCTTCTTTGGTAATAAGGAAGTTTATATCCTTTCCGTCCTTTTTAATGATCATCAAATCTTCGTAAATTCCTGCTGATTTACCCCTCATAACATCATTACAGAAGTTCACATCCTTGTATTTGCCGAGAGTATCGTCTTCTATTGAAAGTATCTTTATGTATTTCAGGGTTTTTACAAGATCAGAAAATTCCTCTTCATCCTCCTCCGTATCAATGTCGGCAAAAAGGCTGAACATATTTTGGGTTATATACACGGAAGTAATCCCATCCTGTCCCGAATATTTATCAAACAAGGCGTCAGTAGTAGTTTGAGCGCCAAGAAAAGCAGGTGCAAATAAAAATGCTGCTAAAACGAAATTAATTTTTAATTTTCTCATAGTGTTATTATTTTAAAGTTATTATTTTTTTTGAATCCTCTAATATTGAAATTTTCTCAAGACTTTCAACTCCTGTTTCAAATGTTGATATATTATTCAGGTTACTTAATCCATCGTTAAATTCCGAGACATCCGACAATTTCCCGACTCCTTCATTCAGATTAACAGAAACAATCATTAGTGCTCTTCGTGCTTCAGCATAAGCAACCTGAGGATCATTATATGTATCATGCACAAGTGCCTGATTGCTTTGATTTTCACCAAACTGAAAAAACAAGCCTATCATAATAATAATTGTTGCTGCAATCCCTGCAATGGAATAGATTATTCTATTTTTTGATTGAGCGATTGGAATAACTTTTCCCTTTTCGATTTCATTTAAAATCTTCTCATCAAAACTTTCATCAGATAGTGACCTTCCGGCTTCCTTATCAAAAAAGCCAATCATCTCACGATAGCTTTTTAAATGAGATGGAACTCCATCCCCAGTGAAGAAATCGCGCAACACCATCTCTTCAGCAAGAGTCGTCTCTCCACTTTCGTACTTCAGTATCAGCTTATCAATTTCTTGTAAATTCATAACTATATTTTTTTACCAGTATTTCCCTGACTTTTTTTCTTGCCCTCGACAAATTCACCCTAATCGTATTCAGACTCATTTGCATTATTTCCGCAATTTCTTCAAACTCATATCCTTCAATATCCCGAAGATGAATTATCATTTTTTGATGTTCGGGAAGATTATCAATTATCATTTTTACTTTCTCTGTTGTGTCCATAAGCTCCAGGCTCGTATGAGGTGAATGGCCTCCCGAATCGTTCTTCCATTCATCCAGCTCGTCTGTTCTATATCCTTTAGCTTTCAATTTATCAAGACACATATTTTTCATTACAACCATTGCAAACGCCTCAACATTATTATATTCTCCAAGCCTTTCGCGCCTTGTCCATAATTTCAACAAAACGTCCTGTACCATATCCTCCGAGTCCATACTATTATTCAACAATCTGTATGCAAACCTGTACAGCTTGTTCTTCATCGGAAGCACCTCTATTTTAAACGTTTCAACGGTCATGCTTATTAAAGACGAGATAAAAGAATATTTATTACAATAAATTTAATTTGGTTCATATATCTATAAAATTACTGCCTGCAATAATGCTGCAAGCATCCACACTTGCGATTAGCTTAAGGGAGCTTCTATAAATTCATTCGCATCAAGATTTTTAGGGTTTTTCATAGACGACTCAGATTTTTGCAGGACTATCGGGATAATTCAATAAAATCTGCGGAAGTATAGGGAAAACCCTATGGGAACAAATATTACAAACAATCTGACTTCGTTAAAATTTTTCTCAATAGCTATGGCTATTCAGAAAAATTTGTGCCTCGCATCTTGTTTATTCTATTTGTTTCTTGAAAGAAATG
>JAUVIX010000112.1 GCA_030592565.1 Chlorobiota bacterium | reverse complement strand
CCTTCAAGGGCAATTCCTCGGCGTGCTGCCTGCGTAATAGCATTTTGTTCAGCGTGGACTGTACGAACACAATGCTGAGTTATAGAACCGTCTTCGTGGATTACTTTTTTCATCAGATGCCCTATATCATCACAATGTGGTAGTCCGCGTGGCGAACCTACATAGCCTGTTACCAGAATCTGTTTGTCACGGACAATAACACATCCCGCCCTGCCTCTGTCGCAGGTTGCCCTTTTTGCAACAGCGTTTGTCATCTCCATAAAATAGTCATCCCAGGAAGGGCGAACATATTTAGGTTTTTCATTTGTTTTGTCTGCCATTTTTCTTGTTCTTTAATCTATATTTCAGTATATAGGGATGTCATTTGAGATAAAGCCAATAATCCTTTTCCTTCCATTCTTCCATTCCCGCCTTCAATCTATTCATCCATCCCATTCAGTATTCTTTCAACCTGCTTATTCAGTTCTTCAATTGTATCATTATTATAGAGAAGATAATCTGCCATCTCAAGACATTTTTTTAGATTTTGCTTATTAGGATCATCAGAGGTCATTTCGCGAGTTTCATTTTCGATAAATGTGTTGTAATCGATATGGTCTGTCTCTGATTTCCGTTTTTTGATTCTCTCATACCGGATCTTTGGATTGGCATCTACTGCAAAAAGGTAGAAGTTTGATTTTTGGCGAAGTGAATCAACCTCTCCGGGAGTACGAATACTTTCAATAACAGCATTTTTTCCTGTTTTGACAGCTTGCTCATATAGTTTGTCAGTAATATACGAAGGACTATGTGTTGCCCTTAAGTCGTTTGCTACAACAACCATGCTATCACGGTTTTGAGGAAGCCTCCTTCTTTCTATCTCTTTTAGCAGAAATTCTCTAACCGAAAAATGGGCAAATCCTTTTTCATTGATAAGATAGTTCACAATGGTCCCTTTTCCTGCTCCAAGTGTTCCGGTGATTCCTATTATTAACATAATATTTATTTAAACTAACAACAACTCCTAATCTGGATAAACCAGAAATTTCAAATTGCAAAGAAACAAAACTCAAATAAACTCCAATTATTGAAAAAACCCAAATTCCAAACTGCACCTTACTTTGCTATCAAAAATTTGTATTTTTAATATTGATTTTTGTTATTTATTTGACAATTATTATTTATTATTTGTTATTTTCTGCCAAAAAATACACGAATATTAGAAATAAGATACTAACTCCTAACCCTTAACACCTAACCCCTAACCTTTCAGCTAAAACCTTACAGGCTTGTACCTGCCTCAACTTTAATATCTTCAATCCATTTCCCGATTTGTACCGGTTCATATTCGTTCAGCTTATTGATAAGCTCTGTGGGGCTGTCTGAAACAATAATGTTTTTACGATGTTCTTCCCTGACAAACCGTTCATTTACAGCATGGTCAAAGAAATTCAGCAAGCTGTCAAAGTAGCCATCAATATTAAGTAGTCCCATTGGCTTGTCACAAATCCTAAGCTGATTATAAGTAAGGATTTCAGACAGTTCGTCAAGAGTACCAAATCCTCCGGGCATAGCAATAAAGGCACCCGAAAGCTTTGCCATCATCTCTTTTCTTTCCGCCATAGTATCCACAAGATACAATTCTGAAAGATTATTATGGGCAATTTCAAGTTTGGCAATGCTTTTTGGCATAACTCCTATTGTTTTACCTCCAGCTTCAATTACTGCATCAGCAATTATTCCCATTAGCCCGACATTTCCTCCACCATAAACCAGTGTGATATTATTATCGGTTAACACTTTTCCAAGTAACCGGGCATTATTGCTATATGAATCTCTCAAGCCAGTACTTGAACCACAAAATATACATACACTTTTCATCTGAGAATTATATTTAAGGCGCAAAAGTATGAAAAATGTCAGGTGGTTTTTAATAATCACCAGTTTAGTTGATATTAATATTATTTTTGCACTATGGAAACAACACGACAGAGTAAAGTATCAAGACTGCTTCAGCGTGATCTTGGAGAGATTTTTCAACGTGAAGGGAGTAGGTTGTTTGGGGGCGCAATGATAACTGTTACAAAGGTTCATATTACCCGTGATCTTGCTGTTGCAAAGGTTTATCTCAGCCTTTTTGCTACAAATGATAAGGAGCAGCTTATTGAAAAAGTAAGGAGCCATAGTAAGGATATAAGGTTTAAACTGGGTCAGCGGATTGGGAAACAGGTTAGAGTAGTGCCGGATCTTAAGTTTTTTCTTGACGACTCTCTTGATTATATTGAAAATATTGAGAAATTGTTGGATGATTAGGTTTATATACGAGATGTTTAAATTCAAGATGATAAGATTCAAGATTGGTGGCAATATGATAACCGGAATGATAGGAATGTAAAGATGCACAGACGTGCATCTCAATAAATTAGATTATTTATTATGCAATACGATCCCATAAAAAGAAGTCTCGGTAATGTTTTTAATAAAACACCGTTTCTGAGGAAATTTTTTTACAGACTGCTTGATCTATTATTATTACGAACCTGGCATATTAAAAAGGAGATCAGGATATGGGCAAAGGGTAAGGGTGACAATCTGAATATCCTTGATGCCGGCTCCGGATTCGGGCAATATGCTTTTTTCATATCATCAAAAAACAAAAACTGGAAAATTACAGGTGTTGACGTGAAAGATGAGCAAATAGAAGATTGCAATAACTTTTTTGGGCAGATAGGAAGGGCAAATGTCTCATTTTCGGTTGCTGATCTTGTTAAATACCAGAATCCCGGAGCGTTTGATATGATTATTTCCGTTGATGTGATGGAACATATCCTTGAAGATGTTGAGGTTTTTAAGAATTTTCACACTTCGTTAAAACCGGGAGGGATGTTGTTAATTTCAACACCTTCTGATCAGGGAGGCTCCGATGTTCATGATCACGATCACGACCACGGTGAATCTTTTATTGATGAGCATGTCAGAGATGGGTACAATATTGATGAAATTCAGGAGAAATTAAAGAAATCCGGCTTTTCAAAAACTGAAGCATATTACGATTATGGAACACCGGGAAAAATCTCCTGGAAGTTGTCGATGAAATATCCCATTTTAATGGTTAATGCTTCAAAGCTGTTTTTTATATTGTTGCCATTTTATTATTTGGTAACCTTTCCTTTCTCCCTGATACTAAACTGGCTTGATGTTAACCTAAAACATAAAACAGGGACAGGATTGATAGTGAAAGCCTGGAAATAGTTAATAATAATTGATTTGAATTTTTCGATTTACATAGCAAAACGGTATCTTTTCTCAAAGAAATCGCATAATATTATCAATATCATTTCGCTGATATCGGCTGTTGGTGTTACTGTCGGGACAATGGCTCTGATAGTTGTTTTGTCTGTTTTCAATGGTTTTGAGGATTTGGTGAAATCGTTATACAGCACCTTTGACCCCGATTTGTTGATTGAGCTTAAAGATGGAAAAGTATTTGATGCTTTCGAAATTGATGCTGAAAAGATAAAACAGTTGCCAGGGGTTGTCAGCTATACAGAGGTTGTTGAAGAGAATGCACTTTTGAAGTACAGGTCGGAGCAATATATTATAACTCTTAAGGGGGTGAGTGATGATTTTCTTCACGATAATCCTTTGGATACAATGTTGTATGACGGCGATTTTATTTTAAAAATGGGTAATGCCGATATGGCGATAATGGGATATCTTGTTGCTTATCATCTTGGTGCGAGAATAAATGATTTTGAACATCCCGTTTTTATCTATGTCCCGAAAAGGATGGGGAAAACTCTCGGACGACTTGATAATGCTTTTAACATTATGCCGGTTTATCCGTCGGCAGTTTTTGCAGTACAGCAGGAATTTGACTCAAAATATGTAATTATTTCTCTTGATCTTGCCAGAGAGCTACTTCAATATAAAAATGAAGTTACAGACATTGAGATCAGGCTTGATCCTTCGGCAGATATGGAGCATATACAAGAAAAGGTTAAAGAAATTGCTGGTAATCGTTTTATTGTGAAAAACAGATTTCAGCAACAGGAATTGTTGTATAGAATAATGAAGTCAGAGAAATGGGCGATTTTTCTTATACTGTCATTTATCCTTCTTATTGCTACCTTTAATCTCATAGGCTCGTTATCAATGCTCATTCTTGATAAGAAAAAAGATATCGCTGTCTTTTATAGTATGGGAGCTAATGAAAAGACTATTAAACGGATTTTTAGGGTTGAGGGAATGATGATATCTGTTTTTGGTGCACTTACCGGATTGATTCTTGGAGCCGTTTTATGCCTGGCACAAATGGAACTTGGCCTGATTAGACTGGGAAGCGAGGCAAATGCTTTTATTGTTCCCTATTACCCTGTTAAAATGGAGATTATGGATTTTATTAGTGTTTTTGGAATTGTTATTGCAATCGGATTTTTTACATCCTGGTATCCTGTTCGCCAGATAACAAAACAGTTTTTGAATCAGAGAATTGCTGACTTTGCAAAAAACCAGTAAATAATTCCTTTTAAAAATAAATCCAGACAACCATTTTAACACTATCATTGTCTTGAATAGGCAAAACAGAAAAATAGTAATAAAAGTATATTTTTATTTTATACTTTTGTAATCATCAAAACAAAAATAGAATCACAATTTAAAAACTAAAAATTTTTAATAATGAATAAAATTACATTTACTAGAAAAGCCCAGTCTCTGCTTATTATATTTGGGTTTCTGACAACGGCACTCTTTGCAGGAAACATTGATATTAGCGATAAAACGACCGGTTTTAAGGTTGTAAACAATAGCTATACCTCACTCACTGTAATAAGTACTTTATCTGATATTAACTTTTTTGAAGTTAAAACAAAAGAAGGAAGATTTACTATGTTAAGTGTCCCGGAATACTCACACACAATGTATGAAGGTGAACCGCGACTTCCTGTTCTTAATAAATTGATTGAGGTTCCTTTGGGTGCTACAATTAGTGTGTCATTTTCATCATATTATGTTGTTGAGAGCAATCTTTCGGACTATGGTATTTCAAATTATATAATGCCAACGCAGCCTTCACTTTCGAAAAGTGATAATCCTGAGGATGTTGATTTTATTTTTAATCAGGATGCTTATGAAACAAATCAGTATTATGGTACTGACCTTGTAAAAGTTATTGACCTTGGTATAATGAGGGGTGTGAGAATAGCACGTATTGAAATTTCACCTGTTCTTTACAATCCTGTTGAAGGTAAATTAATTGTTAATCCTGAAATTGAGGTGGAGATTAGCTTTGAAGGAGCAGATGTTCAGGCAACAATTGCAAGTAAAGAAAACCTTTTCTCACCCTATTTTGAAGGTATCTATCAGGAACTTGTAAACTACAAGCCAATTGAGAGTAAAGAGCTGATAACTGATGCACCTGCATCTTATATTATTGTTGCTGATCCAATGTTTGAAGCTGCCCTACAGCCTTTTGTTGAATGGAAAACAAGGAAAGGATTTAATGTAGTTGAGGCTTATACAGATGACCCAAATGTAGGTAATACAACTACATCTATTAAATCATATCTTGAAGATTTTTACAACAATCCTCCCATCGGTTATACACCTCAAAGCTTTGTGCTTATAGTAGGTGATGTTGCACAGGTGCCTCCTTTTAGCGGCACACAAGGAGGTTATATAACAGATCTCTATTTTTGCGAATATACCGAAGATATTTATCCTGAGTGTTATTATGGAAGATTCTCGGCAAATAATCTTGCTCAGTTACAACCTCAGATTGACAAAACCCTGGAGTACGAACAGTATCTTTTCCCTGATCCATCATTTTTAGATGAGGTTGTTATGGTTGCAGGTGCCGATGCTTCACACGCATTAACCTGGGGTAACGGTCAGATAAATTATGGAACTGAGAACTATTTCAATGAGGCTCATGGTATATATTCTCATACTTATCTTCAGCCTGAACCGGGAGGAGCTAATTATTCACAGGAGATTCGACAAAATGTGAGTGACGGAGTTTCTTATGCAAACTATACAGCACATTGCAGCCCTAATGGCTGGGGAAATCCGAGTTTTGGTATAGGAGATATTGCCGGATTATCAAATGCTCACAAATATTGCCTGATGATTGGAAACTGCTGTTCTTCAGTTGAGTTCGGAAATCCTAACAGTTGTTTTGGTGAAGAGATATTACGTGCAGAGGATAAGGGTGCTTTAGGATATATTGGTGGTTCAGCCAGTACTTATTGGGATGAAGATTACTGGTGGGGTGTTGGCTATGAAAATGTTTCTGCTAACCCTCAGTATAATCCTGATCATCTTGGTGCTTATGACCGTACTTTCCATGATAATAATGAAATACTTGATGAGTGGTATGTTACTCAAGGACAAATGCCTTCAGCCGGAAACCTTGCAGTTACACAAGCCGGTGGATCAGAGATATATTACTGGGAAATTTACCACTTAATGGGAGACCCCTCATTGATGGTTTATTTTTCTCAACCTCCTGATGCCACTGTAAACTATCAGTCATTAATGCCCCTTGGTTCAACGTCATTTACAGTTAATGCTGATCCTTATGCACTTGTTGCAATTTCAAAGGATGGAGTCCTTCATGGCGCAACTGTTGCTGATGAAACAGGAGTAGCTGAAGTAACTATGTTTGACCCTATTGCTATTCCCGGTATTGCTGATGTTATTATCACAGGACAAAATCTGAAACCTTATATAGGAACTGTTGTGGTACAGGCTCCAACAACTGCATACGTGCTTTTTGAAGAAATGGAAATTGATGATAGTAATGGTAACAGCAATGGCCTTGTGGATTTTTCAGAGTATATTCTTCTTGATGTAACCCTTCAAAATCTTGGAACAGTTACAGGAACAAATCTGGTTGCCACTTTGTCAACAACTGATGAATATATTACAGTTGATACAGATACTCATAACTGGCCTGATATAACTGCAAATAACTCGGTTGAGCAAACCGGAGCTTTTGCTTTTACTGTTAGTGATATTGTCCCCGATCAGCATGTTGTTCAGTTTAATATCGATGTTACTGATGGAACAGATATCTGGAGTTCTGCATTCAGTGTTACGCTGAATTCTCCTGTTCTTATTATTGGTAGTTTTTATATTGACGATTCCTATGGAAATGGCAATGGAAGACTTGATCCGGGAGAAACTGCCGATATTGTTATAAATAATACAAATGACGGTGGATGTGATGCTATGAGTTCTATTGCCACAGCTATTACTAACAGTGGAATACTGACACTTAATAATACAACTTTTGATCTTGAAACAATTGTAACTGGCGAAACAAAGCAATCAGTTTTTAATGTAACTGTTGATGGTACTGCTCAAATAGGTGATGTTGCTGATATTAGTTATACTCTTGAATCGACACCATATAGTGCTGCTTCGATTATTTCACTTTCAATCGGATTACTTGTTGAGGATTTTGAAACTGGTGATTTTACTGCTTATGAATGGTCATTTGATGGTGATGCAGACTGGGTAATAGATAATGTCAATTATTATGAAGGTATTTACAGTGCAAAATCAGGAAGTATTATTGATGAGCAAACTTCTTCTCTTGTTATTTCCATTAATGTTACAACTGATGATGAGATATCATTTTTTAGAAAAGTTTCGTCAGAAAATAACTATGATTACCTCAGGTTTTATATTGACGGAGTTCAGAAAGATGAATGGGCCGGTGAAGAGGAATGGGCAGAGGCTACTTATCCTGTAACTGCCGGTGAACATACCTTTAAATGGTCATACGAGAAGGATTATTCCGTATCAAGCGGTGATGATTGTGCATGGGTAGATTATATCCAATTCCCCTCTTTTGCAGGCGCTGCTCCTCTTGCCGTTGCTGCATCAGCTAACCCTGCTGAAATTTGTACAGGTGAAAGCTCACAGCTTAATGCTTTTGTTACAGGTGGTTCTGGGATTTATACTTACTTGTGGTCGCCAGCAACGGGTTTGAATGATCCCAATATTCAAAATCCTGTTGCCACACCTGAAGAAACAACCTTGTACTCAGTTGCTATTAATGACGGGACAGATGAAGTAATAGGTGAAATTACAGTTACTGTTAATCCTATACCTGAAACACCAGTTATTACTCAGCAGGAAAGCATGCTTGTTTCAAGTGCGGAAGAGGGCAACCAATGGTATGATTCCAATGGCGCCATCGAAAGCGCAACCGGACAAACATATACACCATTAGTAACTGACGATTATTATGTTATTGTTACAAGTGAGTTCGGATGTGAATCAGAGCAGTCGAATATTTATCATTTTATATATACAGGCTTGATTGAGTTATCAAGTAATGAAAAAGTAAATATTTATCCTAATCCTTTCCTGGATCAGTTTACAATTGATTATTCGCTGAAGACTGTTTCGAAAGTGACAATAACAGTTTATGATACATATGGGAGACAGGTTGCTGTTGTTAAAAGTGATAATGATGAGATTGCCGGAAACCATAGGGTTGTTTTCAATACTGAAAAGTTTAATCCCGGTATTTATTTCTGCCGAATCGAAACAAGTGATTATTCCGTTATAGAGCGGATAGTCCAATCCAAATAAGAAATACTGAATTCCTCATAATTTTTATGGGGAATTCTTTTTTAAAATTCCCTATTTAAAATTAAAAACATGGAAAAATTAATTGTAGCAATTGTTTTGCTCATAAGCACTGGTTTGTTTGCCGGAAATGGTTATGATGCAACATTCGAAAAACCAAATGATGGAGTTTATCAGATAAACTTTACGCTTGGAAATTATGATCTTACAGAGGTTACCCTTGATGGTATTACCTATTCTAAAATTGTTTTTGATGGAAGTATTTTTACAAATCTAAAAGGATTTGCAGAACTACCTTATATCAGTGCGTCATTGATGTTGCCGGCTGATAAGAATGTAACTTTAAAAGTAATTCCAGGTGATTTTCAGGATTATAACCTTAATAATCTATTGTTGCCAGCAAGAGGCACTATTTACAGGGATCAGGATCCTTCTGCCATTCCTTACGAAATCAGTCCTTCTTCACTTAGAGATAACTGGTATCCTCAAAATATAGCCAGGAATACTACCCCTTTTATCATTAAAGATATAAGGGGAACCTCGGTTTATGTTTATCCTTTCAGATATAATGCCGTAAAAAATGTATTGAGAGTTTACACCTCAGTTACCATACAGCTAATTGAGAATGAAACTACTCCTGTAAATCCTATTACTAAAAAATCTACTACCGTTTTAAGGGAGATGGACGGAATTTATAATTCATTGTTTATTAATTATTCCGAGAACAAGGATGACCTTACCATAGGAGAATATGGAGATATATTAGTAATTTGTACTGACAGAGATGAAGCTGCTATCCAACCATTTATTGACTGGAAAATGGAAAAAGGATATAATGTTTCTATGGAAATTGTATCTACAGGAACAAATGTTAAAACAGTAGTTCAGGATGCCTACAATGCAAATAGTAATTTACTGTATGTACAGCTTGTCGGCGACTGGGCAGATATAAAATGTGATGTCCTTGGTGGAGGAGCCCCAATGGATCCACAACTTGGTTGTGTAGTTGGTAGTGATGAGGTTGCCGATATCACAATAGGAAGGATTTCTGCTAATTCTCCTTCTGATGTAACGGTTCAGATAGATAAAATTGTTAATTATGAGAAGAATCCTGAAGCTGGAGCTGATTGGTATAGTTCAGCTATTGGTATTGCATCAGATCAGGGAGCCAGTAATGGTGATGATGGTGAAGTGGATAAAGAACACTCGCAGGTTATTTGGGATGACAAACTTGACCCTTTTACTTATGATAGCTTCACTCCTATATATGATCCTACGGCTTCTGCTTCAATGGTAACAACCGCTGTTAATTCCGGAGTTTCTATAATTAATTATACAGGACACGGTTCTCCAACATCCTGGGGTACTACGGGATTTAGTAATAGTAATGTTTCCAGCCTGACAAATGGCGATAAGTTACCCTGGATTGTTTCTGTTGCCTGTAATAATGGAAATTTTCAGGAT
>JAUVIX010000033.1 GCA_030592565.1 Chlorobiota bacterium | reverse complement strand
TCGACAGGTATGCAAAGGCTTTTTCTGAGTTTGGTTGGGCTGAAATTCCGGTTTACGAAACAGATGACAAAAAATCATCATATCATGTCTTTCTTTTAAGGATAAAGAATATCAATGAACAGCAGCGCGATGAAATAATTCAAAAGATAACTGAAAAGGGGGTTTCGGTGAATGTTCATTTTATTCCATTACCGTTGATGACCTATTACAAATCATTAGGGAACAATATTGCTAATTTTCCTGTAAGCTATGATAACTTCTCACGGGTTATCAGCCTGCCGGTTTATTATAATCTGACTGATGAGCAGGTGGATATTGTTGTGAAAGCTGTAGTTGATTCTTATGATGCTGTTTGATAAAAAAAACAGCCCAGAATAAATCAAGGCTGTTTTATTGAAAAAGATACTTAATTTCAATACTATAATCATTTTTTTCGTGTCGCTTCTGATTCCGTTCACATTAATGGAATAGAAATACATACCGGGAGTTAAACCCGAAGCATCGAAAGTAACGGAGTATACTCCGGCCGATTTTTCGCCTTCGGTGTAGGTTTTTATCTGTTTGCCGGTGTAGTCGAAAACATTAACTGTGACAACGGCATCATTATCAAGTTTATAGAATATTTTTGTGGAATTACCGAAAGGATTCGGAACGTTCTGCAATAATTCACCGTCATCTAAAGCATTAACCTTTTGCTTCATTGACTCCGATAGGTTCAAATCATCGCCGGGAAGTAATGAAAGCAGATAATCCCTGTTGCTTTCGAAAGCGGCATAATCGGTGAATTTATACTGAGACAAAGCACCCGTATAGGATGATGATTTCATTCCTCCGTTTTCCATAAGCCAATAAGTATATCCGAGATCAATAATTGCAAAGATGCTGTCTTCGACCGACTCCGGATTTTGGATTACATTTTCGAACCACGAAATGGCATCGGGCCAGTTTGCAAGTTTTATGTTGCAGCGGTTTGCAAGAAAATCTGCAAGTTTGACAAGTTCCGGATTGTTTTGAACGGCAGGCTCGGTTTCGTAATATGCTTTGAGTGAAGTGTAGTCGTTGCCTGCATATTTTTCAAGGTTAACCAGCTCTTTCAGAGCGGCCTGTGCGAATTTTGTGTCGGGATATTGCAGTACAACCTGTTTGTATTGGGCTTTAGCACCTGTGTAATCTTCTTGTGCTGCAAGGTTTGAGGCGCTATTGAACATTGCTTCGGCATCTGAGCCGTTGTCGTTATCACCCGGATCCCAGATTGGTTCAATGATGTAAGCACCTGTTGGGCAGAGGTTGTTTGTGGGAACATAGCTGCCTCCCCAGTTGTTGTACTGAACGTTCAAACCTTCCTCACTGCCCGTGTACTTAACCCAGCAAATCGTGTTATCATTATCGGATATCTTGTTATATCTGATTTTGTGCGGAAAGCTACCTTTTGTTATATACATCTGGTATAATGAATTATTTGCAAACTCTTGAGTAATTATATTATTATTTCCTTCGAGTATTGTATTAGATTTATCAAGTAATTTGACTCCAATAGTATTGTCAGTAAACGGAGTTGTCATTAATTTTAACATTTGAATTATAAACAACTAATCCTTCATTAGTATTAATAAAAATGTTATTATTTAGTATATCCATATTCCCTTTTCCATATCCACTATTTGATATAAAAATTCCAGAATTACAATTGGAAATAGAATTATTATAAAAATAAAAATTAGGATAGTTGTCAATTTTAACTGCATATGTATCAGTAATTTGAGAGAAATTTGTATTAACAATTTCAATTGTTTTTGAATCGTCTGCAGGATGTGTAACAGAAATATGCGAGTTAACAAATGTACCGTCATTAATGTTTATATTTCCATAGTCAAGATTAACAAATGAATTGCTAAATGAGGAATTTTGCAAAGAGATATTCCCTATAGTTCCACTTAAGTTTGATTTTTCAAATGTTATATCACTTATACTAATAGTTAAATTCGAATTGTTAAATTTTAACCCTTCCCATAAAAAACTATCATATGCTTTAAAATATACATCATCTGCAAAAATTATAGCTCCTTCAATATTAACAATATTATTTTCGGAATATCCAAAAAACTGAACTCCATTTCCTACAGTAATTGTTCCATTCGATTTAACATTAATGCTACCGCCGCAGGCTGAAATATAAATATTCAAATCAGGATTTATTTGTAATTGACCTGAAACATTTACATTTTTAGTTACAACAACATTGTTATTCCATATTTCCGGTGCAGTAATGTCACTGTTTATTAATAATCTGTTATCTTCATAAAACATTTCTATGTAATTTTGGTTTATATGAATTAAATTGGGTCTCCCATCATTGTTAATATCATAACTATATATATTAATACCGGAAGGAGTTGGTTCATTAACCCAAGTAGTATTCATCTCTCCATTGAAATATTCTATTTCGTTTAAATACGGATAATTTACTACAAAAATTTCATCAAATCCGTCACAATCAAAATCACTTGTTGTTTGCTTCAATGATACAGTGGAATTATATAATGGATAATTTGTATTATACCAAAGATAATAGTTTGAACCGTCATATTTATAAAAATACCAGTTATGATTAAGTCCAACGCATATCTCCATATCACCACCGTCAGGATTTGTTTTCATTGTTTCTGCTTTGGTTCCGCCTTCTGGTAATTCAATGGACTGTTCAAACTGATATTGATTGTCACCGGTGCATTCAAAAAACATTAAAATATACGGATAACCTTGTTTGGTGCCGACAATTTCATTTTTACCATCCTTATCAAAATCATAAACCGCTTTTGAGTGAATTCCTTTGGATAAAGAACCTAATGTATAGGACCAAACAGGGTTTAAGCCATTATTATCCCATTCATAAATGTTAATTTCATTATTTCCATAATATCCGAATGATGGTCCGGTTGACATTAATATTTCTTTTTTCCCATCTTCGTCAATGTCCTCAATTGTAGCATAAAAGTATTTCTTTTTTGTCGGAATTACAATTTCTTCAATTAAGTTTGTCGGAAATGAGTTGTAATCAGGTGATTCATAAATCCTTAAATAAGCATTCGGTTCGAAAGCTGGATCTCCGTCGTGCACTACAATATCGGTAAGTCCGTTATTGTTAATGTCTCCGATATCCCACACCATACCGTAAAATGGTAAGTCATAGATTGTAAAATTCATATTTTCATCAAATTCGTAAATATGTATTTCTTTTATATTTTCCGACTCATAATATGGTACATACATCTCTTGTAAGCCATTATGGTTTGCATCTCCGAATATTCTTGAACTTTTTGAAAAATTCGTTAAAGTAACTTCTGATATTATTTCATATTCGGTTATTGTAGGATTTGATACCGGAGGCGCCCCCTGATAGCCATCTTCCGTGCAACCATAGAAATAAGTTCTTCCACCGTCATCGGAAAAATAATCGCATTGTGCAAAAATGTTTTCATAACTGAAAACAATAATGATTAGAACTGATAAGAATCCAAAGTTTTTTATAATTTTGTCCTCCATTTTTTAATTAATAAATTTATTTTGTTGATTGAAATCTCCGCATTGCACTTTTATTGGCTCTAAAGTGCTTTGCGGTTTTTATTTTTTAACTATTTTTTGTCTTATTATTTTGTTGTTCATAATTATTTCAATAAAATAAATACCGGGTTTTAAATTACTTAGCTCATCACTAAAATTAATTTTACTATTGCCGGTAGATACTTTAATTTTATCAGTTTTTGAAATAAGTTTACCGGTTAAATCAAAAATGTATACATTAATTTCTTTATTTTCATTTGAATTTATTCTAATATAAAACTCATTAATAAACGGATTGGGGTAAATTTCAAAATCATTTAAATTATTATTATAATTTTTAGTAGTATACCAGTCTCCGTCATATCGAAGCAGAGTACCGTTTTCTCCAACTGCCCAACCCGTGTTTTTGCCCGAAAATTCAACATCGTTTAGGTTAACCAAAACAGGAGACGGATATTTTTGGTAAGAAATTCCCAAATTGGTTGAATAAATTATTTCTCCTTTTTCTCCGACAGCCCATATCGTTTGAGAATACTCATCAACATCTCCTTCATATAAGTCAAGCGTGTCAGGTGTTTGGGATTGATAAAATGCTTCAAAAGGTACCATACAGTAGTAGGCACTTCCCATTTCCCCTACTGTCCATAAATTATATAACCAATTAATGCCAATATTTTTTCTTATTATTCCATATTGATTGAATTCAAATCCTCCTAAATTTGCCCATGTATTTCCAAAATCGTCAGTAAACCAAATCATATAAGGTGTAAGAAATAATCCGTCAATACTTGTATATGGTATATAAAAAGTAACATCAAAAGAGGTTTGTTCGGTTTGGCCTCCATATAAGGTTTGACAATTGTCATTTGTAGCAAGAAAAACTGAATCTCCCACAAGATATCCGTAGATGGCGTCTCCGTAATATGTAAACTCAAGAGAAATAAGTTTCCTGTTGTTTATTGGTGTGGGTACAATTTGCCAGTTAATTCCTCAGTCGTTTGTTTTCAAAACGGTTACCGAATCACCGCAAGCCCAGCCCTTTAAAGAATCAAGAAAAAAAATGTCATAAAGATCTACGGTAACCTGCGATTGCTGTTGAATCCAGTTATCACCGTCAATAGTATGAATAATTAATCCGTTTTCACCGCAAATCCAGCCTGTTAATGAATCTGTAAATGAAATACCGTAGAGGTCATTTGTGAAGTCCAAAGGATACACTTCCCATTTGCTTATTTGTGCTTGAGTAGCTGATACAAAGAACAATAAAATTATAAATATTTTTTTCATAAATTTATAATGTTATAAGTTATAAATGTCATCGGTTTAATATTTGCTGTAAAATTACAATTATTATTTTTTATTATTTTTAGTACAAATGCCATTTAATAGAAAATATTTTGTAGTGCATTTGGCCTACAATTAAATTATTCAATTAGGTTATTCTTTACTGCCCAATATATTAAACCAGCAGTATTCCTGACACCCGCTTTAATCATAAGTCGTTCTCTATAAGTTCTTACACTGTTAAAACCGATTCCCATTTTATCAGCAATCTCTTTACTACTATATTCTTTTGCCAAATAATTTAAAACCTGTTTTTCTCTGGTTGAAAGAATTATTTTTTCGATATATAGTTTTTCCTCAAAATTATTTTTTATGTTGAAAAATGTGCCACCATTATATGTATTTTCTAATGCACTTATTAACTCTTCTTTGCTACATGTTTTTAGTAAATATCCTGATACTCCATATTTTATTGCCTGTCTGATAAATCCGCGTTCATTATACTGAGAAAGGATTATCGTTTTTACTTTTTTATATTGTTTTTGAATAATGGCTGCTGTTTCCAAACCGTCAAATATTGGCATATTGATATCAAGTAATACAATGTCAACGTCAAAATTATCAAGAAGTCTCAATACTTGTTTCCCATTTAGTGCTTCTCCTACAATCGAAATAGAATTTACGTTTTTCAATACCGATTTAATTCCGTCAATAAATAATTGATGATCATCAGCGATAATTATTTTTATCATATTTAAATATTGTTTTAAAAAACTCGTTTAAGAAAATTATAGGGATTGTATCTTTGAAAAAAGCTAACCACTTAATATTATGGCGGTTTGTTTTTCCTTGAAACTTTTTTAATATTTGAGCTAAAGTTCCGTTTTCTAATCTTTTTGGATTTATGAACCTGGTAATATGTTCTACAATCCGTCGAAGCCTTTGCGTATGTGCTCTTTCTCTCTCTCTCTCTCTACAGCCACAAGGAATTCAGGTGATAATATACTATTGGTATGATATATAAAATCAAGATATTTCACGGCTTGTTGATTTTAAGATTTGCAAAAATAATTGAAGGAAATAAGAAAAGCAAATGTTTTTGGATAAAAAGAAAACAATATAGTTGGCTTTACTTTGTCCGGTTGTATAATTCAAATACAACACTAACAATTCCATCTGTATCATAACCGCAAAGTCTCATTAATTCTTCAGGCGAGCCTTGCTCAATAAACTCATCAGGAACGCCCAGCCTTTTAATAGTTGCTGTATATCCGTTGTCGTTCATAAACTCAATTACTGCACTTCCAAGTCCCCCGACTATGGTTCCGTCCTCAATGGTGATCACTTTATCGAACTTTTTAAATACTTCGTGCAGAATATCTTCATCAATGGGTTTCAGAAATCTCATATTGTAGTGGGCAGCCTCTATGCCCTTTGAGGAAAGTATTTTACAGGCATCAATTACATAGTTTCCGGGATGGCCGATTGACAATATGGCAATATTTTTCCCCTCTCTGATTTTTTGGCCTTTCCCGATTTTTAATTTCTTAAAAGGTGTTCTCCATTCCGTCATTACACCTCTTCCCCTGGGATATCGTATCGAAAATGTTCCGGCACCTTCAAGTTGGGCTGTAAACATCATATTTCGTAGCTCTTCCTCATTCATAGGAGCGGCAATAGTTATGTCCGGAATTGATCTGAAATAAGCCAGGTCGAATACTCCATGGTGTGTTGGCCCGTCTTCTCCCACAAGTCCGCCACGGTCGAGACAGAAAACAACCTGGAGTTTTTGCAACGCTACATCGTGGATAACCTGATCGTAAGCTCGTTGCATAAATGTGGAATATATGTTGCAAAAAGGAATCATGCCTTTTGCTGCAAGCCCCGCAGCAAATGTAACGGCATGCTGTTCGGCAATACCCACATCAAAAGCTCTGGAAGGCATTTTTTCCATCATAAGATTAAGAGATGAACCTGTTGGCATTGCAGGAGTAATTCCAACAATCCGGTCATTTATGATTGCCAGTTCAATAATCGTCTCGCCAAAGACATCCTGGTATCTCGGAGGTAATTTTATTGTCGATTCTGTTTTTTTTATTTCGCCTGTTTTTTTATCAAAAATACCTGGCGAATGATAAGTTGTTGGTTCCTTTTCAGCCTTTTCAAGTCCTTTGCCTTTTTTTGTTAAAACGTGTAATAACTTGGGCTCTTTTATCCTTTTTAGGTCGCGCAGGAGTTTTACAAGTCTTATTACATCATGGCCGTCAGTTGGCCCAAAATAGCGGAAGTTAAGTGCTTCAAAAAGATTGCTTTTTTTAAGAATGGTTGATTTTACGGCATTTCCAACCTGTTTTACAATTGCTCTTGAGTTAGCACCGTATTTCGTGTTTCCGCCCATTAGTTTCCAGGTGAAATCTTTGAACCTATTGTAGGTCTGTGATGTTGTAATATTTGTAAGGTACTCTTTCATAGCACCAACATTCCTGTCAATCGACATTTGATTGTCATTCAAAATCACGAGGATATTTGTTTTGGAAACACCAGCATTGTTAAGTGCCTCCATTGCCATTCCACCAGTCATTGATCCATCGCCTATTATAGCTATGTGTTGTTCCGACTTGTTACCTTGCAATTCAGAGGCAACTGCCATACCCAGTACAGCCGAAATAGAAGTTGAAGAGTGGCCTGTGCCGAAAGCATCATAATTACTCTCGCTCATTTTTGGGAAACCACTGATTCCTTTTTGTTTTCTGTTTGTCGAAAAAGTATCTTTCCTCTCTGTGATTATTTTATGTGCATAGGCCTGATGACCAACATCCCAGACAAGCTTGTCATTTGGTGTATCAAAAACATAATGAATGGCGACTGCTAGTTCCACAGCTCCAAGACTTGCAGCAAGATGTCCCGGATTGGCAGAGATCACCTCAATAATGAAGTGCCTTATCTCATCACAAACTTGTGGCAACTCCTCTTCGCTGAGCTTTTTAAGGTCAGCCGGGCTGTTTATCTTTGATAATAATGTTCCGGGTTCAGGTGACATATATTCAATTAAAATTTTTGCAAAAGTAAGTTATTACAAAATATTATTTGTAATAACTTTTTATTCTTTATCTGATTTTAAAAATGGTGATTTTGTCGTTCTTAAAAACTTTTTCATAATTGTTTTCGAATAAAATATTTGAATTTTCGGTGCATAACAAATAATCAGCGCCAAGTTGGATGCATCTTTCAAGTTTTTTTAAACTATTTTCGGAATTGTCAGGGATATTCCAACCTGAACGGTTTATAAAGTATAAACCTCCGTTTGGAGTTTGGTCTGTAAAAATGATAAATGTAGAGTTTTTAGCTATCCCTATTGAATCTGTTTTTTGACTGATGTCGGAAAGAAGAAAACCAATTTTTGAAAATTCATCCGGTCTCCCATCGTATCTTTCCTGCAGTTTCATTCTTGCATAATTCAAACTTATAATGCACATTACCAGTACTAATGCTTTTGTAATATAATTACCAAATACTTTTGGGAATTTGTTTTTTAGCGCTATAAATGAATTTGTAACTATAAATATTAATGCAGGAATAAGTGTAATGAAATAGTAATCATGGTACTTAAATTGGGCAAAAAAAAGCAGAAAATAGATTAAACTCCCAATAGTTACAAAAACAGTTGTAATGAATACTAGTATATTTGACTTTTTAACAACAAAAAATCCGGCTATAATAATTGCAAAGAAAAAATGAAACGTGTCAATTGAATAGTATCTTGAATACCAATACCCGGTAATATAACTCCACGTTTCATAAATCTGCTCTTTACTCATACTCCATATTGGCTGAGAAGAGACTAAAAAATAAAGGTCTTTATTTTCCTTATTATAGTGTATTGCATAAATGTTCCAGCTTATAATTAGTGCGAGGGAAAATAAGAAAAATATTATAGGTGAAATATTGTCTTTTATGATTTGCTTCATTTCTGCTTTGTTGTAGAAGTCAAAAACAAATAGTGTCAGAATAGCAGATACCGGGTATAAAAAGTAAGTTACTTTTAATAAAGAGCTTAGAGTGAAAATTAAAAAGCTTAATATCAATAGTTTGTTGGTGCTCCTGTCTTGAAGAAACCGGAAAAAATAGTACCACCCGATAAGAGTAAGCCCGAAGGCACTTGCATCAGGAAGGAAATTATTTGTGTAATACAATAGAACTGTTGAAGATAGAAACAAAAAGGTTAATATTAAAGCATAAGCAACATCGTTTAACAGTTTGCTCAGAAATTTAAAAAGAGACAAGAGTCCCAAGGATACAATTAAAACTGTTATGAAACGCAGAATAAATTCATGCTCTCCAAAGATCTTATAAAACATTGCTGTTAAATAGTAAAGAAAAGGAAACTCACAGGCGGCTTTTCCGTCAATACTTTGCAAATTGAATACTTGCGGTTGAAAAAAACTCATTCCGTTCTTATAATAATTTGCCACAAAAGAGAGACTGTCTGTTTGTCTTATGAAGTGAATACCCTCGGGCCGCAGAAAAAGTATTTGATAATATCCCAGAATGTAATATACTACCATTAAGATTAATAAAAACAACATATTTTGATGCTTCATCAAAATGTTTGTTGTCTTCTCAAAGCTTTTGGTAATGATCATTCTTTTTTAAAATTAACGACAGCATAAAACCGGAATGCAAAAATATCTTTTTTTTTACTATTTTTGTGTTTTCATAGTTATAATCGAACACATAATAAATTGCAATGATAGTTAATATTTTCGTTTTCTTCTTTCTTTTTTTGATGAATACAGGGACGGTTGTTATTGAGGTTAATGGATTAAGAAATACTGATGGACAGTTATTTATTAGTCTCTATAATAATGCCGAGGATTTTCCTGAAGTTGACAAAGAATACCTGGTAATAGTTGTCGATTCTATACCCGGAACGACTGTAACAGTGAGGTTTGAAGATATTTCATACGGTGATTATGCCATGGCAATGTTTCACGACGAAAATAGAAGTGGAAAGATTGATAAAAATTTTTTTGGTATTCCGAAAGAAGGGTATTGTTTTTCAAAAAATTTTAAACCGGTTTTGTCAGCACCTGACTTTGACGATTGTAGTTTTACCTTGGAATGTGATTCTGTTATTATGGTTTCAAAGGTTATAAACTAGGGTTTATCTTTTATACATCTAACACTAAAACAATACTCCTTATCCGCTGTCGTCCTGTTTATATTTGTTTGGTTTTTGCTCATTTGTCTTAACCAGGCAACATTTGCATTGAAAGTTGTGGATGTCCAGAAGTATGCATTTTTGTTCAGGTAGCTTAAAATATCAACGTTTGTTTTATAATTTCCAGCTAATGGCGCATCGAATCCTGAAGAGCCACCAATTAGTAATTTGCGACCGGCTATGTTTAAGCCTCCCAGAAAAACCGTTAGCTCTGTCCATTCTTCATCAGATGGCAGATGAAACCCTGCGGGACAAACTTTAAAAGCTGTTTCCCAGGGATATAGCCTCCCATAATCGGTGCAATCTAATGTGTCCATATCAAAGCAATAGCTATTATCAATGATGGTGTCAATATTTTTCGTCATCCATACCTGATTACCAATTACTACTGTTAGGATATCCTGTGCCTGAATATTTAAAAACAGAAACATTGAAAATAGTAACAATAGATTTGATGTTGTTAGATTCATTTTTCCGGTTTTTAGCAAAGATATGAAATAATTGAGTTATGCAATTAACCAATAATTGGAAAGGTAATATTAAGAATACTAAAGAAATTAGAGGTCTTTCTTCAATTTAATATCAAAAATAATCCCGGAATCCAAAAAATCATTTCAATAATACTTTTGTAAATATTATTTCGCTTCAAATGCTCGGCTGAGTTTAATATAATTAGTAACAGTAGAGACATTATCATCATAACTTTAGATGCCATTGCATAAAGAGGATTTGATGCAATTACAATTATTCCGATGCAAATAATGAAAACGGCAGCCATAAGAAAATATATGAGATTTGCAGTTTTGTATATTCCGAAATTGACAGCAAATGTATTGTGATTGTCAAATCTGTCGTGTTTGACCTCAAAAACGGAAAAAATCAATATTGCTGCGAAAACCGTCAGAAAAAAACTTGCTATAATGAGAATTTCCGGCATAATAATGTTATAAGAAGTAAGTGCGACAGGCCCACCCCAAATCCCGATTGTGTAAATTAGCGCGACAAAAAACTCCTTTTGAAGGAGATAGCTTTTTTTCTTTCCTGAAAAATAGACGATAAATAGGTAAAGAAGTGTAGCCATTCCAGCAATAAGCCCGAACTCAATAATTTTATTTTCGAGAAAAAAAAGAATCAAAATTATATTGGCAATTGATAAAATAAGAATAGCTATAATGATTTGTTTCACATAATAATAATGAAAGAAGTGTCTGACAGGATGTGAGTTGTCTTTTAATTTGACTCCGTCGATAAGATGGTCGAGGGTATAGACTATCCAGACAGAAAGGGGCAGGACAATCCACCAGACAATTCCCGGATTTACATGTAGTAGCTTAACAGCCATTACTCCTCCTGCCAAAGCTCCTATCACAACATCAATAGAAAGGATGTTGAATATTTGCCACCAATGGATATTAAAAATGTCTTGTTTGCTTTTATTTTGAATGGATAATTTCATTTACCTTTGTAAAATTAATAAAATGTCCAAAATGTTTATAAACCGTCAAAATATTTTTTTACTATTGTTTCTTTTAATGGCTATAGTTTTCTTTTCGTGCCAAGGTAGTACAAAAAAAAATACAATAATAACTCAAAGTCATGACTGGCATTACTTCGGGCAGACTCCACCCGGAAAAATCCCGGAACTATTTCTTCCAGGAATAATCTCAACACGGCGCAATGAGCGGGATATAACCATTTCGCCTTATGGATCTGAAATTTATTACTCAATGGTATTGCCTGCCAACAAATTAAAAGTAATCCTTTATTTGCGCTTTGATGGTGCTTTTTGGTCTGAGCCTGAAGTCGCATATTTTTCCGGAGCTTATAATGATATGGAGCCTTCTTTTTCTCCTGATGGTAAGAAACTGTTTTTTGTTTCCGATCGTCCAAACGAAAAGAATGGTAAGCCTGCTGATTACAATATATGGTATGTCGAAAAAGGAGATAATGGTTGGACATATCCTGTTAATGTTGGAGAACCAGTCAATACGGAGAATGATGAGTTTTATCCCTCGGTGACCAATTCCGGTAAACTGTTTTTTACAGCACAGCGGCTGGATTCTTTTGGGGGTGAGGATATTTATTTTTCGGATATTGTTGAAGGAAATTACTCTGAACCGGTGAATGCAGGTAATTCAGTAAACTCTCAGTTTGCCGACTTCAACGCATATATTGCCCCTGATGAAAGCTATCTTATCTTTTCCTCTTATAGTCGCGATGATGATTTTGGAGGTGGCGACCTTTATCTTTCGCAAAAAATAAGTGATACGGTCTGGTCGGAGGCAAAAAATATGGGAAAAGGCATAAATTCCGAAGAACTTGACTATTGTCCGTTTGTAACATTTGATGGTAAATATCTGTTTTTTACTACCAATAAATCAAATCCAAACCTGAATTCGCAATACCCCAGAAAATTTAGAACTATTATCAACCTTGCCGATGAGATCACTAACGGTCTTGGAAATATTTATTGGATGAAGTTTGACCATGCCAGGTATTAGAGAAAACCAAAATCCAATATCCAAAAAGCAAATAAATACCAATTAATTAATGTCCAATGTCTAAAATCCTGCGCTATTGCAACGAAAACACAAAATTTCACAAAGAAATTTTCATCTGAGCTGTTCCGGATTTTAACGCAAGCCTTGTGTGGCTGTTAATCCGGAACTTGTTATGTTAGGATTCGTCTGCCTTTCATAACTTTAGACTGGGATGGGTGTTCTATCACTCAATGCTCAAATCATCTCTCCTTAGCACCCGCCTTCTTAAACTTCCTATCTGTAATATATGCCATCACGCTTACAACAGCAATCACAATTAGCATATAATAAACAAATGCAGGAATCGGGACAGGGTCACCTTTTGCATAAGAGTGTAATCCCGAAAGATAATAATTCACTCCAAAGTATGTCATCAAAACAGAACCGAAGCTTATAAGCGCACCAAAGCTGAGCACAAAATGGCCTTTGAATCCGGGTATAAATCTCATATGGATAACAAATGCATAAACAAGTATGGTTACAAGTGCCCAGGTCTCTTTTGGATCCCAGCCCCAGTAACGCCCCCACGATTCATTAGCCCATACACCTCCAAGGAATGTCCCGATAGTCAGCATATACAAACCAATTATCAATGTCATCTCAATAATATATGAAAGCTCTGTGATTGTCAGGCTAAGACGCTGATGATTTTTTCCCGTTTTCAGATTGATTAAAATAAGATTAAAGAACCCGAGTAGAGCCCCCAGTGCAAGAAAACCATAACTCGCAGTTATGATCGCAACATGTATAACTAACCAGTATGATTTCAGAACAGGAACAAGGTTGGTTATTTCAGGATCCATCCAGCTTAGTCCTGCAACCATAAGTATTATGGAAGCCAAAAGAGCAGTAATAGCAAGTGTTATCTCAGACTTTTTCATAAATATCAATCCAGCCAAAACTGTTGCCCAGCCAATATATATCATCGACTCGTAGCCGTCGCTCCAGGGTGCATGCCCTGATATGTACCATCGGATAACAAGTCCGAAAGTATGTACTACAAATAAGAATATCACTGCGTATGAACCAATTTTAATTGCTTTGTCAAGTTTTGTCTTTGGATTTAATAAAGTGATAAAGTAGAAGATAAGCAGTATAAACGCAACAATGCCATAATAACCTGATAAGCGTTTGAAAATATTAAATTTGTTATAAGCAATCTCCAGCTTAACTTTTGATTCTGACGGAATTATCTCACTCCCATTATCTTTCTGAAATGTTTTTATATGCTCAAGATATTGATTTGCTGTTGACCAGTCGTTAGATTCTACCGCTTTTCGTACCTCAGCATAATACATAGTTAGTATCCCTTTGACGAAAACCTCTTCATCACCTGTGAAATATTCCTTTGACTCATTTGAAGTTACCCATTTATTATTTTCATCATTTGGGGAAGGGAATATGCGGAGAAATGTTCCAGAATAGATCATATAGAATATATTTATACGCTCATCTACTTTCATTACCTCCTTATCAAATTTACTTTGACTCGATGGCTTCTTCGAATATGCTGCTTCTACATAATCGCGTATGAGATATGAGTTTTGCGAATGAACATCAATTATCTGGTTGAAGGAGGCATATTTGCCGCTAAGCCCCAGGATTTTCTGTAATTCAGGATGATTAACTTTTATTATTGGCTCGGTTTGCCAGATTTGGGGATAAGTCAATATTCCAAGAAAAACCTGTTCGGGTGACTGCCCTTTATATGAATTTTTCTTTGAAATTTTCCTTAGAACCTCAGAAGCAAGAGAACCTATAGGTTTGATTCTGCCGCCCTTCTCCTGAATGAGCAATGTTCCAAACTCCTCAGCTTGTTCTTTTTTTATTTCCGGCAAATTATTTCCAGTTTTGACAGAAGCAGAGGCGCTAGTGCTAAAGAGGGTTGATAAGCCAATTATCAATGCAATAACCGTAGATTTTCGTGAGTAATGCAATTTTGATGACATACGTGCCAGATGCTGAAACCGGCTGTGCCTGGTAAACAGGGCTGCAAACATTCCGAGAGTCATTAAAAAATAACCAAAATATGTAACACCTGTACCCCACTTGTCATGATTGACTGAAAGTACTGTGCCTTTCTCATCCTGATCGTAGGATGACTGGAAAAACCGATATCCCTGGTAACTTAACACGTGATTCATATAGATTCTGTATGGCAACTCAATATTGTTTTCGTTATCAATAATTGTTACCTCACTTGCATAGGATGAGTGGCTGTTTGAACCCGGATAACGTTCAAGCTCAAAGTCATTTAATTTAATTGAGAAGGGGAGCTTAATTATTTTGGGTCCGTAATGAAGTTTAATATTTACTTCGTTTAAATCAATTTCGCTGGGTTTACTTGTAAATCCTTTTCCCCCGAAAACCTCCAGATCAGCAGTCATATCATTAACAGTAATTGTTGCAACAAAAGCATCAAACGAAGCCATTCCTTTCTCTCTTTCTGTACTGACAAGCTTTTTAACTGCACTTTCGTAGTATTGTTTTGCAACAAAACTCAAACTACCTGTTTTGTATAAGGCTCTTTGATTTAAAACATGCATTGTGTCCGGTGCAAGTTTTATTGTATTTCCTGAAGCCATATCCATATATTCTACAGAATCGCGTGCTATGAAGCCAAGTCCGTCCTCTCCTGCAAATATTTTTATGCTAGCCTCACTAACAGTCGAGTTAAGGCTAAAGGATTTTCCACCGAATATAAGATTTTCATTCTCTGTTAAGTGTAAATCATCTCTGCCGTGATTTTTGTCCGATGCCACTATCCAAAGCATCTTTTTTCCTCCTGGTTCATTTGCCCATGTTTCAGCTACATTTGTAAGATAATCAATAACCTCTATATTTATTCTCTTATCATCAATATTGAAATTGTCACTCACCTTTTTTACTGAAACCGGAGTTGCTAAGACATGTGTACTGTTCTCATAATGTTCGCCATTGTATTCAGCAAATATCTTAACATAACTTTTGTCTGAAGTCATTTCATTGGCTATGGCTCCTTCTCTAATAGGCATCATTCCCTCAAATCCGATATATCTTGTAATTGCCGCGCCGATGAAAATAATAAGAAACCCAATATGAAAAAGAAAAACTGCCCATTTTTCTTTTTTATACATTTTGTGTTTTATGATGCTGCCCACAAGATTTCCAGCAAGTAACAGCAACATTAAATTAAACCAAGTTGCGTTATAGACAATGGCTTTAGATGTTTCAGCGCCAAAGTCGTTTTCAATAAAAGTAGCATACCCGGTTGAGATTGCAAACAGCAGTAGCAGGGTTCCTGTCAGTTGCATCGAGAAAAGTATATTGTTGATCTTCTTCATTATTTCAGTGTTAAATTTTAATAAACCGCAAAAGTATATCTATTTTTCAGTTGTTTGTTTATTAACAAAAAAAAATAGGGAATGTTTTATAATTGTTGGAATACTCAAAACAGGTTTCGTATT
>JAUVIX010000160.1 GCA_030592565.1 Chlorobiota bacterium | reverse complement strand
TAATCAAATACGGGCCATAATAAGCCATTTTAACAAAAGCATATTTTGCAACAAAATAGTTGATAGTTTTTTCAAAGTCTCCTTAAATCGGCTTATATTTGCCTGAATTATAATAAAAGGGAGGGTTTTTAGACGGACTGCCGTTGTAGCCAATTCGGGGAAAATTCGACCTTGAACATTGAAACAATTAATTTTTATTAATTAATCAGAAAATGAGAAAGAAAATGATATATTTTTGTAATTATGAATTTGACTAAAAAACATACAGAATATATTAACTAGGTAAATGACCTAAAAATTTTAATACAAAAAACTCAAATCAAAGCTTCTATCTCTGTAAATAGAGAGCTTTTGGGTTTGTATTGGACAATTGGTAAATCAATTTCTGAGAAAGTAAACAAAGCAAACTGGGGAAGTTCTGTTGTTGAAGAATTATCGAAAGATTTGAAAGTAGAGTTCCCTAATCAAAAAGGATTTTCAAGAAGTAATTTGTTTTCAATGAAGAAATGGTTTGAGTTTTATTCAAAATCGGAAATTGACCTTGAAAAAATCCAACAACTTGTTGGACAAATTCCTTGGGGACAGATGGCTTGCTGCTGTTATTGCTGTTGCTGTTCAAACGGGTTTTTAACTCGATGTTCTCCGACCTCAACCCTGCATTTTCTCCCTCTAATTTTTCAATCCGTTCTAAGAGTTCTAAAACCAGTGCTTGTAATTCTTTTATAGTAGATGGGATATTCAACAGTTTAACTTTTAAATCTCAACTACAAATGTTTAAAAATCCCCAACTCAAAAATATTTTTTATTTGTTTTTTATTAAAAGCATATTGTTAATAAATTTACCCTCCTAAATAATTACCTTTTATTTACATTTGCAAAGTTAGCAAGATGCATTATTGTATCTTAAATTAATATTAATCATTTTATATTATAATTATGAAAAGAATTTTTTACTTTCTATTGTCATTTATACTTCTTGTTTCTTCAAACAAGATTTACGCTCAGGCTGGTGCTTTAGATCCATCTTTTGGGATAGATGGTATTGTTATGCTTGATCTAATTGGAGATTTTCATGAAACCATATATGATATGGAAATACTTGATGATTCTTCTATTCTACTTGTAGGTCTTACAGTTGTAGATAATGAGTTTACTTCAAATGGTTTATTGTTAAAGTTGAACCCAGATGGAAGCATTCAAACTGAATGGGGTAATGATGGTTATGTAACTTTTGGATTAGGAGCCACAGGCGAAAACACCTATGCTAACAAGCTGGAAGTCCTGCCAGATGGTTCTTTTCTCGTTTGTGGATCAACCTTAGTTGAAGCATATAATTCTGAATTCTATGTTGCTAAATTCAACGAAGATGGAACCCTAGACAGTAATTTTGGCACAAATGGATCATTCATTAGTTCAAATTCTAGTGGCGATGATGAGTGCTCTGCCATGGCACTACAGGAAGATGGAAAAATTATATTGGCTGGAGGAACTGGCTATGGAGGTGCTAGCAATATGCTATTTGTGAGAATCAACCCCGATGGTAGCATAGATAATACTTTTGGAACAGCAGGTTTCTCAGTTGTAAACTCAAATGGAGCAGGCACTGAAGGCTTAAAAGGTGTTGAAGTTTTAAGTAATGGGAATATTGTTGGAGCTGGCTATTCATATCAAAGTGACCCATATTATTGTGCGCTTGCATCTGTTGTTATGATTGATGCAAATGGAGACCAGGTCACAAATTTTGGGGATAATGGCGTTCTTTTTCCAGAATGGGCTACCGACTATTCCTATATACACGATGTTGAAGTAAATAATGATGATATTTATGTAACTGGTTGGATTATGTCTGGTGCTCAAAATATATTTTTAAGCAAAATGGATTCCGATGGGAATATTGATCCTTCTTTTGGAGATAATGGTGTATCTATTTTTAACGAGAATGGAAAAGACAATGTTTTTGATATGTATTTTGGTTTTGATAATAAAATTTACCTATGTGGAAATACTGGCCTACCTGGCGCTGGTGCTCCCAAGGATATTTTATTAATACGTTATAATATGGATGGAACAATAGATTCCACATTAAATGATGTAGGTTTTGTAACAACTTATATTCGAGAGGATGCTGATGGTGCATTTTCAGTAAAACTACAAGAAGATGGGAAAATAGTTTTAGCAGGTTATTCATCTGGATTATCTACTACAGGAAATAATGATATCGTTGTTACAAGGTATTTAAATGATATAGAAGTGCTTAGCGCAAATTTCATAGCAAACGAGACAGAAGTATGCGTAAATGAATTGATTCAATTTACAGATCAATCTATTGGAAATGTTGAAAGCTGGGAGTGGAGTTTTATTGGAGGATCCCCTGAAACGTCCTCAGAACAAAATCCAACTGTAATATACGAATCTGCTGGAGAATACGATGTTGAACTAACAGTATTTGATGGTACTGATTACAGCACAATGCTAAAGGAAGATTATATTTTAGTGGACGATTGTACAGGTTTAGAAGAGAATGTAAAATCAAGTGTTAGCATTTATCCCAATCCCTGTACTGACATGCTCACTCTGGAATTTGAATCAAATTCAAATAAAGCCGCAGAAGCATGCATTATAGACCTAACTGGAAGAGTAATCTGGAAAGGCAATAATAATGAAGGTAGTAGTTTTATTAATATTGATGTGAGCAGTTTTATTAATGGCGTTTATTTTATTCAAATTTTTGATGAAAATTCAAAAAATATAAATAAGCGTTTCGTAAAAGAGTAAATACAGTTAATTTACTTTTGTTTGGCTTTTGCTGCTGTAGGCGGAATGGCCATATATGTTTATCCTCATATTTGGCCTTTTTAGGTTGTTTCATGCAAATACGCAAAGGAAGGGATAATAATTTTTTCTTTGCGGCTTAGCATCTCCTGCGGCAAACATTAATATGCAGCTATAATGCCAAAGGTAGTAAATATTTCTGGTAAAAAATATAATTATAATAGCTGTATTAAATAATAATTAATAAGTTCAGCAATTATTGGTTCAGCCGGTGGAGGAACAGGAATTCATAAAAATTCACAGATAATTAATAATAGTCAAATTGTCGTTTGTTGTTCTGATTCTTTGTTTTGCCTTTCGATTCCTGATTTGGATTTGATATGGAAAATTCAGGCTGATCAGGCAACTTGCTTTGAAATAACTGATTTGTTTATTAGAGCAACCGATTGGGAAAACAGAATTTATAAATTTGACTATAATGGTAGATTAATTGAATAAAAAAATGGCTACAACACGCTATATATTTCATGGCGGTTTTAATCGCAAACATATAAGTTTATGGCAAATAAATAGTATGTTCGTAGGCAGATAAATTATGGCAGATGAATCCGCCACGAAAATATATAGCCACACGTTAGTGTACCACTAAGCTGAGTTAATCCAGTAGGTGAAAATACTACCAGAGCAATTGGCTGCTCACCCTGAAAAAAAGCGAACAGACAACCTTCCCAAACCTACTCAAAAATTATTTGCAGCCTTCTGTGATTGCCAACTACCGATCTACTCCCTAAACCTCTTCCTGCTCAATTCAATCAAATTCCTTTCATTCCCCCTTAGCGGACGAATTGTATAGGTATATTTATACTCGCCGTATTTAAGAGTGTATTGCGGATATGCTCTTGCTCCCCAACTGTTATCTCCGGCAACACCTGTCTGGGAATAGTCAACTGTCAGAGTTGTGAAGTCCCTCGGCTTAAGATCGGTTGTGTGCCTTTGTGCTTTTTTCATCCCCGGATCAAGGTCTTCGATAGTGAAATTCAGGGCTGAGAAACCAATGAGCGAATCAGCAGTGATCATTATTCCTCTTCCCTCATCATCCTGAAGCGTCAGCCAGCTAACATCTGTTTTATTGCCGTTTTCCTGCGGACGGATATACGGGAAATACTGGTCAGCAACTGTACTGTTGTAGAATCCTATGGGCGAACCGTATTTTCTATCTCTGTAGTTTTCTCCCGGGCCGCGACCAAACCATGTAAGATTTGAATACTGTCCCGGAACTTTCATAACCATTCCGAATCTTGGTAACTCAGGGATGTCGGGATCTTTTTCTATCAGTTTTCCATTATACCGGCCTGTTTCGTCCGGAATGTTTTTGCCGGATTGTTTATCGAAAGAGTAATGGACAAGTAGGTCTTTATTATCTGTTTTACCTGATTTTATCTCTTCTGCTGTTAAAGCTTTTGACCATATCATAAAATCATCTATTGTTCCTATAAAGAATCTGTTTTGCGGGTCGTAGCCGCCAACATAGCTTACGCCTTCAACGTTTAAGGGTACGACAGAACCAAACTCTTTGGATTCTTCAAGCTTGCCGTTAATATAAAGCTTCAGAGACTTTGCTTTTGAATCAAAAACAAGTGCCAGGTCGTAGGTTTTTCCTGTTTCAAAATTATAATCGAAATATTGATAATCATTATCATCCTGAAAATAGCATAGGGTACTGCTTCTGAATTCAAGATGCAGCCTTCCCTGTGCCCACAACTTGTTTATCCACAGGCCGTTTTTCGATGTGAATGCTTCCGGTGTTATCTTTGCCTGAAGGGTGAAAGCATCAAGCTCTTTAGTACCGAAAGATGGAACTTCAACAAATACAGGTTCCTCTTTTGTGAATTTCATAGCCTTGCCTTGGCCTGAAGCTGATTCTATCAGGTAATTGCCTGTCCTCGGTTTGGATTTTTCGGGGATAAGGTGTTCTGTAACTTCAATATCACCATTACCAAAAACTCTGTATGTTGTTTTTGTTACGGCATTAGCGTCGGGATATTTCCGTTGTATGATAACCTTAACTTCGCCATTGTCAATCTGTTGTACAGAGAATTTCTCAATATCTTTTGAATAGGAGGCATCTTTCCATATTTTACAACGATGTGGCATCCCGTTTCCGAAATCATTATCGGTAGGTGCACGCCAGAAATTGGTTTTGGGACCTGTTTTTAGTAACTCATTATCATAATATATATATGAGGAAATTTTTCCGAGTTGTCTGTCGAAAGTAACCCTGAAGGTATTAGCAATGATATCTACTGAAGCTTCATTTTCTGCAACTTTCAATGTTTGGAAATTATCTGTAAGGAACAGTTCTGTTTTTCTGACAGATGGCAGATGAAATTGTTCGTATGCAATCTCAAAACCTACTGGTATCAGCTCTGTTTCCTTATTTGTTTTGTAACTTATATTTATAAAATAATCAACTCCATCTTTAACTTTTAGGTTCGGATAAAGCGGAATAGAAAAATTAAGTGTGTCGTGCGGCATAACTCCGGGTGAGCTTATGTTCCCGCTAAATAGGGTGTTAGTGTCTGCTTTTAATTCCCAGTAAAGGTCAACATCCATTAAAGGAATAAAGTCATACAGGTTAACTATTTGAATACGACCTGTTGAAGGATCAAGTAAATTTGTTCTTATGTACTGGTATGATTTTTTTATTTCAGTCATTGCCGGATGAGGTGTGCGATCTGGCGAAACAACCCCATTTAAACAAAAGTTGCCATCGCTGGGAACTGTGTCTGGTCCATAGTCACCACCATAGGCAAAGTATTCAACTCCGTTTTTATCATTTTTCAGAAGTCCCTGATCAACCCAGTCCCAGATTGATCCGCCCTGAAGCTGATCATTCTGCTCTATTACATCCCAGTAGTCTTTAAAATTTCCGTTGCTGTTTCCCATTGCGTGCGAATATTCGCACATTATCAATGGCTTTTCCTGTGGCTTTGAAGCATAGTTTTTCAGATAATTAACCGAAGGGTACATCGGACAGTAAATATCTGTGTTTGGCCCAAGTCCGGCTCTTTCATAATGAACCGGCCTTGAAGCATCGCGTTGATGAATCCATTCACTGCACTTTGTGAAGTTGATGCCATCGCCAGCTTCATTTCCCATCGACCAGATTACCACAGAAGGATGGTTTTTATCTCTTTCATCCATACGTATGACCCTGTCGAGGTGTGCCTCGCCCCACTCCGGATCTTTGGCAAGACTACGTTTGCCATAGCCCATTCCGTGAGATTCGATATTGGCTTCATCAATAACATAGATTCCGTATTTGTCGCACAGCTCATACCAATAGGGATCATTTGGATAGTGGCTTGTTCTGACTGTATTGATATTGTATTGTTTCATCAGGATGATATCTTCCATCATCAGCTCTTTTGAAATTACGTGGCCTGTTACCGGATCGTGTTCGTGTCTGTTAACCCCTTTGAATAGTACTGCTACCCCGTTAATGAGCAACTGCCCGTTTTTAATTTCGGATGTTCTGAATCCTATTTTGTGTCTTGCAGTTTCGGTAATATTGTTTTTTTCATCCTGAATGGATACCAGTATTGTGTAAAGGTTCGGAGTCTCTGCTGTCCAGGGCTTAATATCTTTAATTACGGATTCAAAGGCAATATTCCCTGTTCCCGATTTTGAAAATTTTACAGGTTTTGTCTCTTTAAAAACAGAGTTGCCGGCATAGTCAAGTAGGTCAACAATAACCTCATAGTTTGTAATAGTGTTGGCTAATTGTGTATCTTTCAGCTTGACATCAAGCTTAAAGTCTCCGTCATTATAATTATTTGTCAGATTTGTATGGACAAAGAAATCCTGAATATATACCTGCGGTGTTGAATAGAGGAAGACATCTCTTTCTATTCCACTAATCCGCCAGAAATCCTGACACTCGAGGTAAGTACCATCAGACCACCGGAAAACCTGTAGAGCTACAATGTTTTCACCTTTCTGGATATATTTTGTGATATCCCATTCTGCCGGTGTTTTGCTTCCCTGGCTGTAACCGACTTTTTTGCCGTTTACCCAAATATAGAATGCTGATTTAACAGCGCCAAAATGAATAAATACCTGTCGCCTGTCCCAATCTTCGGGAATGGTGAATGTTTTGCGGTACGAGCCGACCGGATTATAGTTGTGGGGTATAAGTGGTGGCTGAGGATTTGAAGTGAATTCATAAGGTTGGTTCACGTAAATGGGGATACCGTAACCTTCAAGTTCCCAGTTGGAGGGAACAGGAATGTTGTCCCACTTGCTGACATCATACTCGGGTTTGTAGAAATCAACTGGCCTGTCTGCCGGATTCCTTACCCAATTGAACTTCCAGATGCCGTTTAACGACTTATAATAAGGTGATTCCTCATTTGATTGTGATAATGCAGCCTGAGGATTTGCGAAAGGGATAAAAAATGTATGCGGCTTAACTTTGTTTTGGCCAATCATTTGTGGGTTTTCAAGGTCTTTAGACGGGAATTCAGCCTGACCAAATGTTATCACGTAAAAACAGGATATCAGCCCTGCAAGGAGTAGATTTTTCATGCTTAATTAATTTTATTAGATTGAATTTACTTGTTGCAAAAAAATATTGGGGTAAAAGTAGTATTTTTGATAGAAAGCGAAATGAAAAAGTTAAAAAGCTGATTTTTTACCTTGCAAAGGTCTCGAATTATTAGTATCTATAAAGATTAAAATCAATTTGTTATAAAACAGAGCAGGCCGGTTACTAACCAGCCTGCTCAAAAAACACCAAAACTTAACAAAATATTATTTAACCAATAGCTTTTCCATTTGATAGTGACCGTTTTTGTAGGATACTTTCACAATATACATTCCATTGGTTAATTTGCTAATATCAATACTATTATTTTTGTTAGAAACTCGTTCTAACATCACAACCTGTCCTGACCCATTAATAATCATAATTTTTATTACTTCGTCAGGATCACTAACAGAAATATTTAATGTATTCCCATCAGCTGGATTTGGATACATCTTAAAATTTTCAATCACATCTTCTTCTATTCCGGTAATAATGCTCAACTCTGCATCATAACTTACCAGTTCCAGGTCAGACACATTTGTATTGGTAACTTTCAATACATAAGTCCCCTGATTATCATACGATGCATTTTCAATATACAACGTATTTGATATTTGATCTGGCAATAATGTTCCGTCCTTATACCATTCATAAATATTGTACTCCCCTGTTACATCTATTGTATAGATAAATGATTCATTATTTATAATCTCAACAACAGTATCCTG
>JAUVIX010000095.1 GCA_030592565.1 Chlorobiota bacterium | reverse complement strand
CCGGTCATTCGTATAGCTATCACAACTGGCGATTGGGTTTGCAATATAAAATATTTCGTTTTGGCCCTGCTCTGAATGTTGCCTATTTTGGCAAAAACTTTGAAAGCGCAACGAATTGGGGCGGATTTGTGAATATAATAATTTATTGATAAAAAGGAAGCACAACACAAGATACTCAAGGTAAAACTATAATTTGGTTTTAAAGAAACACATCAAGAAAAAACCTAATACCCCGACTTCTTCCCTAAAATCTCATCAATCTTAATTTTCCAAAGTATGACGTTTTTTAGCATATTTTCTTCAAAATCCCAGTCTCTTCCCGAATAATGCAACATAATCTCATTCATTGCTGATACCTTTTCTGTATGGACAATTAATTCAGTTATTCTTCCGGTTCCTATTACACTTCTGTAAGCAGAAGTCCATCTGCAAGGTATATCTTCATTTCCAATTGTTTTTATATCTGTAGCAAATTCAAAACAAACCATGTTGTTTTCCTGAATAAATTCAATTTTTTTACCGGTTTTGGCTGTATGAATAAAAATACTTTTGCCATCATATCCGAATGAAACAGGAACGATATAAGGAATATTGTCCTTTGCAAATGCTAATCTGCACACATCTGACTTCTTTATGATCTTATCAATTTCAGAGCGATTGATTATCTGTTTATCTTCTCTTCTCATATTCAAAAAAATTTGTTCACAAAAATACATTATTTTTGATGTAGCTTTGGAGACAGGTTAAATTAGGCATAGGCATAAAGCAATTCCTAATACTTACAGTGAGACCTTGGCAATTTGCAAACGGCCTATTAAAAACAGTTTTATCATTTTATCATCAGGATATCAAAAGAATCACCTGCTTTTGTTTTGCTTTTAATGAAGTAAATACCGGGAGCTAAATCAGAAATATCCAGAATTATTGAAAAATCATCTTTGTTAAGAAACACTAGAATCTTCAAGAATAATCTTGTGAGTGGGAATAAATATAAAAAATTGGCTGGATTATGACACATGATTATAGTTTTGTCGTTTAACTTAAAATAAGAGAAAAAAATGAGGATAATAATTATACTATCAGTTTTTCTAATAATTTTTGGTTTCGCCGGATATTATGTTTATACCCGGATAATGCAAGCCTTTTCAGGGACATTTATTTATTCCAAAATATTCTTGATAATTTATATCATTCTATTGTCATCATTTTTTATCGGAAAACTTCTTGAAAGTGTTTCCATTGGTATTGTAAGCGATACCTTGGTCAGGATTGGTGCAATAGGTGCAGGATGATAAGTTCTATATCATCAGCAGGGATGATATTGAAGGGAAAAATATATCCGGCAAAAAGAGGAAATCATTGGATGAACTTACCAAGGATATTGATTTTAATCTTCCTGTCTTTCTGTTAGACCATCAGCCATATTATCTTGAGAAAACTGCTGAATATGCCATTGATTTACAATTCTCAGGACATACACATAATGGACAGATATGGCCTTTGAATTATATTACCGGATTGCTTTTTGAAGAAGATTGGGGATATTTAAAAAAGAAGGATACACATTTCTATATCTCTTCAGGCTATGGAACTGCGGTAATGCCCATTCGTGTTGGTAACAATTCTGAGATAATAAATATTAGATTGGGTCAAAATAATTGAATAAATTTGTCTGAAATATAATATCAGGTATTAATAATATATGAAGGAACTACAAATGAATAATTATGAAAAATCTCATTATCAAAATAACACTAATTGCAGTAATGTTAACAATATTCTTTGGAGCAAATGCACAAACAATTTTATACACCATGCCCGAAGAAATTGCGCTTCATGAAGGGACATGGTTGCAATGGCCACATAATTATACTTACCCTCCCTATTGGCGCGAGGATCTGGAACCCGCCTGGATTGAAATGACACGTGAATTGCAAGCCGGGGAGAAAGTCCATATCATCGCTTATGATTCTGATGAGCACAATCATATTGTTCAGATGCTGACCGATGCAAATGTGCCTCTTACAAATGTTGACTTTTATATTCACCCAAATAACGATGTATGGGTGCGCGACAACGGCCCTATTTTCGTTTATGACAATAATGACAACCTTGTAATCCTTGACTGGGGGTTTAATGGCTGGGGTGAAGATGCGCCTTATGCTTTATGCGATGCAATTCCTACACTTGTAAGTGAAGATATTGATATCCCTTATGTTGATTTGAGTGCAATGGTGCTTGAAGGTGGTTCCATGGAATTGGATGGTAATGGCACATTGATGGCAACAAAAAGCGCAATTATCAACCCCAATAGAAACCCCGGATTAACTCAAGCACAAATTGAAGAATATATGACCATCAACCTTGGTGTCACACATTTTATATGGCTTGATGGCGTGGCAGGATTAGAAATAACTGATATGCACATTGATGGCTTTGCAAGGTTTCACGATTCCTCCACCATTGTTACCATGGAAAATCCTGACCTTTTATATTGGGAGGTTCCTGCTTCTGATATCGACATTTTGTACAATGCACAAAATATAAACGGAGAGCCTTATAATTATGTTTACCTGCCACTTTCTGCTAATAATGTGGTTACCACCTGGGGGCAAAACCTGGGTTACAAAGGCTCCTATGTTAACTACTATATTGGGAATACTGTAGTATTGATTCCCACCTATAATGACCCAAATGATGCGGCAGCTATTTCCATTTTACAAGCCATATATCCTACACGCACAGTGGTTGGGATTGATGTAAGAAACCTCTACTCACAAGGCGGAATGATACATTGCGTTACGCAACAGCAACCGATAAGTCAAAATCCCATTGGCATTATCGAAAAAGAAAAAAAACCTGATAGTTATCGGGGTAAATTATCACAAAACAGTCCGAACCCTTTTAGTGATAGCACTACAATTTCTTTCACTTTAAAGGAGAATTCTTTTGTCAAATTAGAAGTGTTCAATTCACAGGGGCAAAGGATAACTACTATCATTAATTCCAAATTAGCGAAAGGTGAACATAACTATACACTTTTGGCCAATGATTATGAGAGTGGGATTTATTCTTATACTTTTACAGTAGATAATATTCTGGTTTCAAATAAAAAAATGGTTGTTGTGAAATAGGTATAGCTTTTTATCATAAAAGAGAATCTCCTAAATTAAGATAATACTGTGTATTCCGGCCACCTCCGTAAACGTTTAAAACACCCAACTCTTCTAAGATTCTTAAGTCGCGGGTAGCAGTGGCTTTGGATGTTTTGGTAATCCTCATGTATTTTTTAGCAGTCATTCCACCTTCAATACCTTGAGGACCTTTCTGAAACATTCGCTGAACACTTTTTAGTTGTCTTTCATTCATTTTAGCTTGATACAAATCAAACAAATGTGCTTTTTTTAAAGTAAACTCAATCAAAGTTTCTGCTGTTTTTTGCGCATCAATAATTACTTGCAAAAAGTAAATGAGCCGATTAGAAACATTAATCGGCTCATTTATTATCTGATTAAAAGGTGTGCCATAATTACTCTTTGCTTTGATAACAATCCCAACATAATCTACTCTTCAATTATTTCCTATCTTTGGCACTCAAAAAAATATAGAAGTATGAAAAACCCAATAATCACATTAGCTGCACTTGCAATCACAGGTTTGTTTTTTATTCAACTTTCATTAAAAGGTCAGAATTATTATATTCCTTTAAATGACCAAAAGGCTTACGAAGCAGGAACCCGATCAAAAGATGGCAACCCCGGCCCAAACTACTGGCAAAATAGTGCCGATTATAAAATTGATGTTGAGTTGGATACAAAGGAGGATAAAATTATCGGGAAAGCTTCAATAACATATTTCAATAACAGCCCTGACACCTTACACAGGATTGTTTTAAGATTATATCAAAACCTGTTTAAAAAGGGAAATGCACGCCAGTTTCCGATGACATCTGAGGTTTTGACAGATGGTGAGGAAATTACAAAATTCGTTGCAGGAGGTGAAGAGTATGATCTAAGTGAGGGCAGCCGTTGGGAAATAACCAATAAAAATATCAGGCTGAAAAAAGCTATTCCTCCTGGAATCTCGGAAACCTTTGAGATGGAATGGAATTTTTATATTCCTGTAAAAAGGGCTCTACGAATGGGAAAATATGATGATGGACATTATTTCATTGCTTACTGGTATCCTCAAATTGCCGTTTATGATGACGTTGATGGCTGGGATATGGTTGAGTATCTTGGAATGGTTGAGTTTTATAATGATTTTAACAACTTTGATGTAAATATAACCGTACCCGGTGATTACCTTGTCAGGGCAACAGGTGAATTACAAAATGCAGATGATATATTAACAGATGATGTCCTTAAATTTTTTAATACTGCAAAAACAAGTGACGAAATTATCAGCATTTACGATTATCAGGAGTCGGAGAAAACCAAACTGACTAAAAAAGCAAAAAGTCACACATGGCATTATGTTGCAACCAATATTCCCGACGTTACTTTTCTTGCTACAAATCAATCAAATTGGGACGGAACCGGTGTTGTAGTCGATTCAACCTCTATGCACAGAGTGTTTGCAGAAGCCGTTTATCCTGACAGTATTGTGAATTGGGACAGAGGTGCTGAGATTACCGCAGCATCAGTAAGATATATGTCCTTTGAACTTCCGGGAGTGGCATTTCCTTATCCGCATATGACCTCTTTCTGTGCCGGAAGCAGCGGTGGAGGGATGGAGTCTCCAATGATGGCAAATAACGGAGCTCCAAAACGATTTGAAAGTTTTGCAGGATTACTTTTTCATGAGATTTCGCATACCTACTTTCCTTTTTATATGGGTACAAACGAACGTAAATGGGCATTTATGGATGAAGGATGGGCTTCATATCTCCCCGAAGGATTTCTTCCTGAATATAATCCTGAAACAAAATATATGCAGAGAGGAGTTAGAAGTTATCTGTACGCTGCAGGTCAGGATTATGAGCTTCCTTTGATTGTCCCTACATATCAGCATAATAACTATTCAAGTGCGAGAACTTCTGCTTACACACGGCCTGCTGTTGCATATTCGATGCTGAGAATGACCCTCGGTGATGATCTGTTTAAAAAAGCACTATTAGAATATATGAGCAGATGGAATGGCAAGCACCCTGTCCCTTATGACTTTTTCTACACCTTTGAAGATGTAACGGGCGAAGGCCTAAGCTGGTTTTTTAAGCCCTGGTTTTTTGATTTCGGTTATCCTGACCTGGCTATAATGGAAGTGACAGGGAACAGGGTTGCGATTTCAAAAAATGGCGTTTTGCCTGTTCCTGTTGAGATTCATTGGTTTGCTGATGACGATTCAGGTGGAAAGATAACCGTGAATGCTTCCGTTTGGAAGGATGGTGATCATGTCACGGTAGTTGAACTGCCGGAAGGCAAAGTTTTTAAAAAGATTGTACTTGGTAGTGACCTTATCCCTGATTCAAATAAGGATGATAATATTTGGAAGTGGTAAGCCATACAACAAAGTAAGATTAAAATACAAACCTGAACACTTGTCATTGGAATCTATCGTCTGAAGATTGCCGACCCGTCTCGCTTTGCGAATCCGGGCAGGCTGCCGACTGTCGATTGCTGACTGCAAACTGTGAACTGTTAACTTCCCACCAATGAACTTTCAAATTAATTCTTTTTCACTTTTTTCTTGCTTTTCTCATTTTTTTTTTTTTTCTTTCGCAAGCGTTTTTAATTCAATAAAGTAATAACCAAAAAATTAAATGTAATGAAAAGGGAAACGCTTACACTACTGGCTGTCATTGTTTTAGCCGGAGTTGGTATTCTGATTATGAATGCCTGTACAAAAAATGAAAACAACCTACAAACTCAAAAAAGTTTCAAGTACGTTGAATTTACACCATTGCAAGAGGATGTTATTCCTTTGATTAAAGATTTTAATGCCGTTTACAAAAACTATGAACAGGGTTTGAAAAGCGGAACTGATTATCCTTTGAATGAAGCATTGTGGAATTTGGAGGCAGGTGTTAACTATGAGTACCGGTCAGTTAAAGAAGGCCTTGCTAATCTTATGGAAGACTCAACTTTTGTGACTATTCCTGTTACGGTTGATGATAATGGAAATTACATCATCAACGGTGACGATTTGGCAATTGCCTATGCTAACCTTTTAAATTTTACCGATATTCAGCTAACAATGGGTGGTGAGAATAAAACACTTCTTGTTGCTGATGTTTCATTAAAAGAGGTTAACGCAGAGGAAGCAACTATGAAAATGACAACCTCCGCTGCCACACCTTCAACCCCTTCTTGTGATATTGAAAATGATGATTACTGGTATTTTTCTGACGGATTGGGGAAATGCGGGTCATATTCAGGACAGAATATTGGAGAAGATGCCACAACAAGAATTAATTATATTCTTAACGCCTGCCACGATTATGGATGTGAAAACGGAGTTTCGATGATTGTTAATGTGGAAACAATATTAAATAAGCATTGTTATCAAAATACTTGTTTATATACAGGTGAATGCAATACTTGTTTATATCCATCTGAAATGCAGGATGATTTGGATAGAGCATATATTATTATTGACGGTTATACTCCAGCAAATAAAGAATTTGTAGGTTGTCATTTTTATTGGGATATTATTGTAGGCAACGGTTGTCCGAGAGGACATATTTTTAATTATATAAAATATGGAAAAGTTTTATGTATAGAGGATTAACAAAGCGAGTGCTGTCTAATGGAAAGGCAGCACTATTTTTCATGCAAATTTTATTTTTATTTAATGTGAATTCTTTTTCTCAAACATTTGAGAAGTGGTATGTAACTGAAAATGACGATATTGCTTATGACGCTGTGGAGTTTGACCAGTATTATATTATAACTATTAACAGCGGTAGTTATTTTGATGAAAATTTTGATTCAAAACTCATAAAATTAAACCTTAACGGTGAATTAATTGATTCTTTGAATATAGTTATACCGGAAGGATACAAATTATATTCAACTTTTAGATTGTTTTTATTGAACGACACGATACTACTGACAATTAGTCCTTTGGAAAACAATATAGGTGAAAATGGTATCAGATTTACCCATATTTCAAAATTTTTTGATATATTATATGACACAATCGTTTGTGATGCGGTTACCACAAGACAATATTACGATTTTATCATTGACAATGATTCAAATGTTGTAATTGTTGGTACAAACACTTGGTTTGAAGAGTTTTTTATTTCGGTTTATGATATTTTTGGTAATACTCTTGGTTATAACACTTACACCGATACGCAAACGGGTTATCTTCCGAGTACAATAATTGACATACCTGGCCGTAATGTATATCATATGTTTATTTATTGGAGTGATGATGATTATTTCTTTGAAATAAATAAAGAAACTTTGGAAATAGAAAGTATTTTGCAATATCCTATTTATTTTTTACCTCGAAATGCTGTAAAAGGATTAACCGACAGCAGCTATTTTCTTGCCGGTAAACAATGCACATATAATATTAATGCGTGGTGGAAACTATCATTTGTAGAAATGAATAATTTTGGTGATTCAATAAACCAAAGTAGCTATCTCGTATCACCCGATACCAACTCATTTTATTCGTATAATTCATTTGATATTTATAATGAGAAGATTTATTTTGGAGGAACTTATAATTTTGATAATGCAGCGGCATTCCCGTTTTCTGCTGAATACCGCTGGATATTTATAAACAAACTCAATCCTGATGGCTCAATAATATGGCAAAGATTTTACAAAGGTGATGCTAATTATGTACCTTATAAAGTATTGGCCACAACCGATGGTGGAGCACTTATCCTTTCAACAAAATACGACTGGAACGACCCCATACCAAATCAAAGAGACCTGCACATACTTAAAGTTGACAGCACAGGCTGGTACGAAGGGATGACAATAGGTGAAACAGAATACGACCAACCGAAACAGATACTGGTTTATCCTAACCCTGCAAAAGACAAAATTAACTTTGTAACAGGTTTTTATAACAATCTTAATTTGAAGATATACAATCTGCAAGGCGTAGAGGTTATTTCAAAACATTTACCCCATACACAAACAATTGAGGTAAGTCATTTACATAAAGGCACTTACATCTATCTTTTAACCGGTGAAAACGGCTTTATCGAAAAAGGAAAGTTTATTAAGGAATAGGTTTCTCGCTGAGGAAACTCAAAAGCATGAATTTTTAACCTATCCGTTAAATGTCCTGACCTTTTCAATTCGCATTGCAAAAGGCACATCCTGATGATCAAAGGTATATTCGACTGATTTGCCGGAAGAAATCTCGTTTTTCACTTTCAGATTAGTATTCTTGAGACCCGCTTCAAAACTATCCTTAAACTCTCTTTCGATAACAATTTTAATACTTCCGTAGTAAAGCTCGGTTATCATAAACACTTTTCTGATTTTTCCGTCATAATCTTCCCAGTGATTTTTTTTGAGCTGTTCAAGATAATCATCAATTCTGACACGCATCAGGCTCGACATCACTCTTGCCTGCAAATCCCCGAAGGTAAATTTCCTGATTTTACTCAGCTCAAAGCTATTTTCGAGTTTACCAATTTCGGGATACTCCAGATCTGTAACCATACTTGTTTCGACATTTACAACACTCTCAGCAAAATGCGCCTCAACAAGAGGTGTTTTTCTGATCTCATCATAAAAATCTTCCCAATCTTTCTTTAGTAAAAGTTCTGCATCAAGAAAAGCATTGAAAATATGATGTGGCATTCCAGCGTGTTGAAATTTCGGTTTGCCAAATAATGAATCGAAGACCATTCGTCCGAGAATAATTTCTGCGTTTGAAGCAGAAATAAGCTCAAGGTCGTACTTTTTTCTGAATTGTTTAATTTCCATAGCTATAATTTTTACAGGTTATAATCGTATTTGTAAACAATAGCTCACAAAGGTAGGAAAATTATATTTCCTTTTTTTCCAAATATTAGGATTTCTACTGGTATGAAAAATAGCATAAACAATAACGCTCCTGTTCTCTATTTCATAAATGACAACATAAGGAAAATTGCTAACAATTACTTTTCTATACTCATAGAATATTTTAGCATAAAGCTTTGGCGATTGTTGAATTAAAATAAAGCAACTCTCAATTGATTCAATGAATCGTAACCCAAGATTTACTTGCTTACTTTCATACCATTCATAACCATCCTTGATCTCATTTTTTGCCTATTCCTTAATTATTAATTGATAATGAGCCATTACTAATATGACAAAATGCTGATTTTAACTTCCTCCCAGGAATAGGATTTACTTTTCCCATTAATATGATTTTCTTTTCTATTTTTGAGAATTCCCTTATGCCTGTCAGTTAAATAAAAATCCTTATTGTCCTCATTATCTGAGACCTTAACAAAATCAAGAGCTCTAATTAAACTAATAAACTCCTGTGCTTTTTTGTTTGATGTGTCTATCTCAAGAATTAACTGCATAATAATCTACTTTAATTACATTGCACAAATATACAAAAAAAATATCGAATATAAAAAATGTCCTTTTTTAAAACTTCAAACTAACTCCTCCCATAACATTAAATTCAGCCTGTGAGAAGTATCCATTCATCTCTCCTTCCATTCCATCATACACATACCTGTAAACCCAGGCGTTGGACTCGTATTTCTGATTAAGGAAATTATTTAAACTTAATGAGAAGTCAATCTGCTTTATAAACCGTGTTTTTAGAGAGTAGCTGAATCTCAGGTTATTGACAAAATAGGGATTCAAACTGCGCTCCATACTTGATGTATTATCAATAAATTGTCTGCCGACATATTGTGAAATCAAATTTACAGTAAAACTATTAAAGGCTACCCACTCAATATTGCTACCGGAGATAATATCGGGCGAAAAGGAAATATCTGTCTCTCCGAGATCGTTCATATACTGAAACGGTTGATTTGCAGGGTCATCCCAATAGCTCCAGTTATCAACATACTCCGTAAAGTCTTTAATTTTGTTCCTACTCAAAGTTGCATTGATATCCCATTTCAGGTTTTTTAAGATCCTGAATCCTGCTGCAACTTCAATACCTGCCCTGTAGCTCCTCGGCACATTAACCTTAATTGCTGTCCCCACATTGTTTATTTGTCCGGTTAAAACAAGCTGGTCTTTGTAATCCATCAAATAGAGGTTGGTCTCAAGAGCAACAAATTTGCTTTTAAACTTATATCCCAACTCATAATCAGTCAGCCTTTCGGGTTTTACGATTTGACCGGGATCGGCATCTCTGTAATCAGATCGGCTCGGCTCCCTGTTTGCGATAGCAGCCGAAACATAAATGCTGTTTTGCGTATTAAGTGTGAAATAGAGCCCTGCCTTTGGATTAAAAAAGCTGAATGAATGCGATTGAGTTAGATCGTGAAGATCGTCATCAAGGCCTTTCATATCATAAAATATCCCCCTGTATTGCAAATCAGCATAAATGGAAATAATATCATTTATATAATAGTTTGCTTTCCCAAAAATATTAAAGTCAGTCTTATCTCCCCTGTTTTCATACCAGGGATTATCAATAAAGCTGTTGCTTGCATATTGCGACCATACAACATAACCATAGTGATCACCTGAATAGGTGTTCCACCCTCCACCGAGAGTAGCTTCCAGTTTACTCCCTTCGTAATTCAAAGCAGCATTGATCCCGTAAAAATCATTATCAAGCCATTTTTGCTGGATGAGGTTTGTTCTTGTAATGGTATCACCACCTATTGTCACATTATCAAAACCATAACTCGAAAATTTCTTTTGATTTTTATAGCTTTCGTAATAGCCCTTCCCCTTTGTGTAAAAGGTAGATGCTGTCAGATTAAAGTTGCTTCCAAGATTTTGAACCAGGTGAAGTTGATAATGTGTTTGGGTGTAATTATCCGTCTGATTATCATAATAACCCGATATACTCCCGTTTTCGTCGTACCTGATGCCTGAAGGATTGTAACGTCTGTTTGTTTTCAGGCTGTCTTTCGGTGTGCCATACCACGCCTGGTATGTTTTCTCTTTTCCTGATGAAACAATT
>JAUVIX010000329.1 GCA_030592565.1 Chlorobiota bacterium | reverse complement strand
ACATCAGTTTTCTTATTAAGTAACAGGCCGTCGTAAAAAGGTAAACTATATGTAATTTTTTTAAGACTATCAAGCTCTTTCTGGGTTTCCGGCCTTCTGGTGACTACAGGACGGAAATCAAATTTCTTTGTGGAGTCATTCCTTATCAGTTCAAAAAGTCTTGCTGTGGAAATAACCTCTTGAACGCCGTTGATCTTCTTGAGATTATAGGTAAGATCATAAAAATCGTCAAACTTATCAAGATTAAACAGATTTCTATCCTCAATGGCGATAACCATCACAGTGCCATCTTTTCCAAATCGCTGTTTGAAGTCATTGTAAATAATACTTGCAGTATCGGATGCCGGTAAAAGACTACCAAAATCATACGACATTTTAACTTGCGAAGCCTTGTAACCCATAAATACTGTCAAAAGCATAATGGCAATTAAGTTACCAAGCCTGTTTCGTAGAATATGCCTTACAATATAAATCCACATAGTTGGTTAAATAGTATTGTTTATCGATAGATTAAAAAGAAAACAAAAGTAATATTTTCCTTTGAGATAAGGAAAAAAAATATAGATGCCTGTTTTTTAGTAATATTGAAGCTAATCCCAGTTTAATATCTTTAATAAATCGAAATCTTCCGGATTCTCAACATATTGTTTAGCAGACTCATAATCAGCCTCATGTATAAAGTGCATATTGTTGCGAAGTACCAATTGAGACATCTGACAGTTTATATTCACAAGTCTCGGCTTTACCTTTCCGTTTTCATCTTCAACATCTTTAAGATAAAGAGGCGAAATATCACCTTTAGGATCGGCAGTTACCATACAACCGGTTGCACCTTCATCAAATATTTTTTTTACACCTATTCCGAGAAGAGAGCAATAAAAAAGGTCAAAAGCAGTAGGAACAACACACCTTAATTCATATCCTAGTTCTACAGGACGGCTTTTCACTCCAATATTCAACTCTTTCAGTTTTCGCTGGATCAGCATATTGAAGATATGAGCCTTGCTTACATTTCCAAGTTCGGGATGACCATGATCGTCATATGTAAAATTTATTCCTGTTGCCTCAATTTCGGTATTTGTCATAAAATGGAAAACACCCTCACTGATAATGGCAGCACCATAGCCGATACCAAGAATTTTGCGCTTGATTATAGATGAGATAACAAGGTTGGTGATTTTATCGAAAGACGGCCTTGATTTGTCAAACATCTCTGGAATGACAATCATAGGATAATGGCATGCTGCACCTATTCCAAATGCAAGGTGTCCTGCCTCGCGCCCCATTGCTGAAACCACAAACCAGTTACCGCTTGTGCGTGCATCCTCATATATTGTTGCAGCAATCCTGACTCCTGCTTCTTTGGCTGATTCATATCCGAATGTTGGTGAGCCCTCAGGCAATGGAAGGTCATTATCGATAGTTTTCGGTACATGAATATTCTGAATACTGACATTATTATCAGCAAGATATTTTGAAATACGGTTTGCTGTAGAAGCGGTGTCATCACCACCGATAGTAACCAATAACTTCACATTATTATTGACAAAAAAATCAGGATTGAACTCCTCATTTTTTGGTTTATGTCTGCTCATTCTCAGGAAAGAGCCTCCCTGATTCATTATTTTGTCGCACCTTTCAAAATCCATTTCAACAAGATCTGGCTTTCTGGCAAACAAGCCCTTGTATCCATCGTGAATGCCTATTACTCGATATCCGTCTTTTAAAAAGACTTTAGCTACTGATGCAATAACTGTATTAATTCCGGGAGCAGGTCCACCACCTGCAAGTATTGCTATTGATTTTTTCATTATTATCGTAGTTTTAAATTTGCGCAAAGATAAACTTTTATACAAATGTAATTTTATTCCACAATAATCGTATCGATTACTACAGAACATGCAGCAAAAAAGCCAAGCCCGCCATTACTGATATTTGAAGGTAGATTACCCCTTGCCTCATCAAAAAGACTGCCCTGCCATACTGTTTCAGCATTCAGTGCCTGGAGATATTCTGCATAATCATCAGTTAATGAATATTTCCTTTCAATAATAATACTTCCTTTTGGGAAAAAGACCTCCTCCTTATCGGGTGGAAAAAGCATTATAACATCCAAAGCCTTGAAAGTGTAATAAAACAGTTTTGCTTTTGTGGAGTCAGCATTCTGGTATCCGGAAAGATGCGACCAGTCGATTTCTATTTCATACATATTTTGCGTGTCGGCATTATAGTCCGGGGCAACCCAGCTTATTTTATATAAAGTGTCATTATTATTAACAGGAGCATATGTAAGCGGACTGAGTGGCAAAACAGGAATAATAGTTGTTTCTGAATTATAACTCTTTTCATCATAAATAATTTCCAAATAATATGTTTGATTAAGCGATGCTGAAAATGCAATATCACTAAGGTAAACTCCTGGCTTATCAACACTTTCAGTACAGCTTGTTGATTGCAAGCCATTGCTTAAGGTAACCTGTGCTTCGGTCACAGGAGTAGGTATTTGATTTTGATTTGCAACAGGACGAGTTATTTTAATCTCCTGATTATGGTTTTCGTTTGTAAGTATTGCCTCCACAACAATCGTATCGGGAACATCAACCGGAAATTCCTTATCTGCTTTCTCCTCACAACTGCCGAATAGAATTGTGATTAGAATTAGTATTACAATTTTTTTCATCTTTTAATAATTTTATAATTCTCTATTTGTAACTAGATTTCGTTTTGCTCAACAATCATTAACCTACAACCTGAATTTATATGTCAATGACGGAACAGCCCCCATCAGAGAAAACTGCGTTGTTGTATATTCTCTTGCCCCAAACAAATTGGCAGGGACAACATAGTTCCCGTTTTTTGTTTCAACTTTATCAGTATTGTACCAAACCGGATTATGCCTGTTATAAACATTAAACAGTGCAAACCCAAGGCTGTGCATAAAATGCCGTCTTCGTTTGTTCAACCTGAACTCCATAGAAAAATCAAGCCGGTGATAGTCAGGCAAACGGTCATTATGCTTATCGCCATACACTGGAACCGAATTGCCGTTGTAGTCATAAAAAGCTATGGGCGTTGTAATTGCTGACCCTGTGTAATATATCCAGTTTGCTGCCATTTTAAACCGCTCAGTCAACTGATACGACAGGTTGACCGAGAAATCATTGGGACGATCATAAAATGCAGAAAACTCCTTTTCGTTATTTACACCCTTTATCTTTTTAAAAGCCCGCGAATAAGTATAACTTATCCATCCTGAGAGTTTCCCTTTGGTCTTTTTCAGAAAAAACTCAATTCCATATGACCAGGCATCCCCAAAACGCAACTCCCCTTCAATCAAGGGATTCAGGAGAAGATTTGCATGTGACTCATACTCAATTTGATGTTGCATATATTTATAGTAAGCCTCTGTTGTAAATTTTAAATTTAGTTTGCTGAATAGTTTCTCAAATCCAACAGCAACCTGATCAGCACGCTGAGGCTTTATGTTAGTGCCTGCCGGCATCCAAACCTCAAAAGATGAAAAAGGCCCGATAGAATTGGAAAGCATCTGAATATACTGGTGATAAATCCCATAACTCAACATAAGAGAGGCACTGGGGCTCATCCTATATTTAAGGCTTATTCGTGGGTCAAGGTTAACAAAAGTAATATAGGATTCTTTCCCGGCAACTACCATTGTGTCCTTGACCTGGTAATTTGTGTCAAAGGAATAAACCGTTGTCGGACCCGTATTTGTCCACACAGGCATCCTCAATCCAAACCTGTATGAAAACTTTGTAGATATTTTATGCTCAACATTGGCATAAAAAGCACTTTTTGAAGAGCGGTTGCGGGGAACTTTTGGAATATAATAGGCCGATGTGTCATAGGTTAGATTTCCGGGATTAAATTTATGAAAACTCTGACTAAATCCAAATTTTAAGGTTAAGTCAGGATT
>JAUVIX010000256.1 GCA_030592565.1 Chlorobiota bacterium | reverse complement strand
TGGCATATTCAGGTTCACAGGATTATAATGATATTGAGTTTGATACTTATGTCGCAGCATTTGATAACCAAAGTATTGTTTATGATATTTACAATTGGGAAGAATACGACAGTTATAGAATTACTGATAATTATGATATCATATTTATGTACAGTAAATCAATGGGGCACAGTGAAGAAGAAGATACTCTCAGTTTAGCTTTAATGGAATTTCTGGATTCAGGGACAATTGATAATCCCAAAAATATTTTTACTGCAGCCGATGATATTGCCAATAATGCATACTCCTTATATAGTTTTGAGTTGTACTACAGGCCTTTAGTTAAATTCTATTATGCATATTTACGTGGCAGACATATTCCTACAGGATATGGTGGTGGGACAGATGGAATAGGTGGCCCTGATATTTATGATTATTCGGAAGGAAGCATATTAATCACAGATGAATCTGTAATTGGAAATGCAAATCAGGAGTTGCCTGTTTTCTCTAATAGCCCTGATGTATTAACTGAAGGGGATTGTCCTGAGGTATATCAAGATGAAGTCTTATATCCACAAATCAGTTCGATTACCAATTTTATTTTTGAAGATGGCCCTTTTAATGGGCAGGCTTATGCCTATCACAATTCTTGTGCTTTATCTTTAGATAACTTAATTTACAAATCATTTTTTACCAGCTTTGATCTTTCGCAGTTCACAAACGATGATGACATTAATATGATTGTACAGGAAGCATTACAATGGTTCGGCTATATCCCTGTTGGTATTGATCCAAGTCCGGTTTCGGAGGAACAGTACGTTACGGTTTATCCTAATCCGAATAGCGGAAAATTCAATATTCAAATATCAGACTTGGATATTGCGAATTCAAATTTGCAAATATTTAATTCGCAGGGAATAATTATTTTTCAGAAAAAATTATCCAATCAAGTTGAAAATATTGATATTTCTGATTTTGCTAAAGGGATATATCTGCTGAAAGTAGAGAGTGAAAACAAAAGATTTTTCAAAAAGCTAATTATTCAATAAAGCATATTTTTATAAAAATGAGGCCTTTGTAAGGCGAAATATTAAGCAAATTATCAGAATTATTATTACATTTGAGACCATCAATTCAAAAACAAACAGTCTGAAAGTAGTAAAATGAAATATACTATCAAATATGGTAATAAAAAGGACTTTACCATAAAGGAGGGCTTAAAAAAAACTATAATAGGTTCCCTTATTTTACTTTGTCTTTTCCTGATATATTATTTTCATCATATAGTTAAAACTGATGTTGTTTTTTCACACTTATTCTATTTACCTATTGTTATTTCCGCAATTTGGTGGAATCGAACAGCAATTTTCATTGCCATATTTCTGGGGTTAGTTTTAATAACATCACAATTTTTTATTGGTGAAAGAATAGTTCTATTTGACGTTATCAGAACGCTAATGTTTATTTTTATAGCAAGTATGGCCACTTATATTTCAAATAAACACGAACAATATTTATTGAAAATTGTAGAAAATGAAAAATTAATAGAGGCCTCAAAAATAATATTTTCCCAAAATGAAAAAATAAAATCAAAAAACGCAGAACTAAAAAAATTCAATGCAGACAAAGACCGTTTTATGTCCATTCTTGCACACGATTTAAGAAGTCCATTTAATTCAATACTTGGATTTATTGAATTATTATCAGAAAACATTCGCGAATACGATATTGATGAAATTGAAAAACAGATAAGTATTATTAATACTTCATCACGAAGCGCATTTCTATTATTAGAAGACTTATTAATCTGGACAAGAGCACAATCTGGAAAAATACCTTACGAACCGCAAAAAATGAATCTCTCAGATATATGTCTGGATATTATTGCATCTCTTAAACCAAACGCTTATGTAAAAAAAATCACAATAAAAAACTTTGTAACAAAGGAAACAACTGTGTTTGCCGATGTTAATATGCTTAAAACTGTTTTGCGAAATCTCACTTCAAATGCTTTAAAGTTTACTAATCCGGGCGGGATGGTTGATATATATGCCAAAAAAACACAATCAAAGATAACAATTTCGGTTTCGGACAATGGAATTGGAATAGCACCGGAAATATTAAATAAACTGTTCGATATTTCTAAAACACATACAACAAAAGGAACTGCAAATGAAAAAGGAACAGGTTTAGGACTATTACTTTGTAAAGAATTTGTAGTCAAACATGGCGGAAATATTTGGGCAGAAAGCGAATTAGGAAAAGGTAGTGTTTTTAAATTTATGTTACCTTTAAGTAAAAATTAACTGGCCTTAATCAAGAAACTGTGTTATAATCCAAATTTAAGCTACATTAATTTTTCAACAATAACTTATCCCCCTCCCTTCTCAGAGGGCTTCGATTACGTCGTGTAATTTACAAATCTCCATATTTGCTATTATTCAGGCAAATCAAATAATTTTCAATCTTTCTCCATTTTGGGGATTTAAAGAATATGTTGATTTATTTAGGAGTGTCTGGGAAGTAAATAAAAAAAACTATAAATATGCCAGGACCCAACTTCCGAACCCAGAACTAAATCCTTTTCAAATTTACAACTTTCGGTGTGCCCCGTCACAAAATGGTTTTCGCCCGGTATGCTTGCACATACACCAGTGTACAGTTTTTATCTCTTCAATCTTAATTAGTTCCGGTTTAAACTCTGAACCGTGATGTGAACCATCACAATAAGGCTGTGTAACACTTTTACCACACGAACACCAAAAGTATTCACCCGGCTTCATTTCCATTTTTAAAGAGTGCTTATCAACAATATGCGGCTTGGCCATATATATTTTTTTATTTTTTATAAAAAGAGTAACAAAGATAAAATTGTTTTGTTCGCAAACTCAAATAAAAATTTAAAAACAAGGTAATAAGGCTTTTGAGGGGTAGGAAAGAACATTTTGTCTACTAAGGTTTGGGAAATAAGGTTTTTCAATATAAATATTAAACCATCATCAGTAACTATTTAAATCTACCTGCTTCTTTTCTTCATAGATACCCATAAACAATAGAGTGTTTTTATTCTGACGATCTACGTATTATATATAGGATGAATTTCTATTTCACATTCTTCAGGATTTACAAAAAAACCTTATCTTCATTTTAAACCTTAGTACAAATTAAATAACCCACACAAACTCAACCTTATTACCTTATTACCTTATTAATATCAAACGTTAGAAACGTTAACAATTTTAATAGTAGGAATCAGACTGATTGTAGGCTAAATATTATTTTGATGTGCTAACTAATGAATTTAGTTGTGAAAATGGACTGTGCCAAATAGTTAATAATCGGTTGATCAATTGTATTATTATTCCTTTGTCAGATTTCCGACATAATTAATTTGCAATATCAAACCACGAAGTGGTTTAATGTGAATAGCCAAAGGTGGAGCCTATGGATAATAGAAAAAGCGTCACAGAACCCCAGCAGGGTTCAACAAGTTGCTCATTCTTAGGTTGTCACATGCTTGTCGATGCTGATGCAAATTCAATCCCATCTTCTTTTAATTTATTTATTGAACCTTTTCCGGGTTCTTTTTCCATCTCTATTGTTTCTTTCCCTGCACTTTCCCTATTCTCGGGACAGGCTGTACAGGGCTATTCACATTAAATCCTTTTAGGATTGCCAAAATATATAATGCTCGAATTCTATGGATATTTGCAAATAGTATATAGATTGCAATTGTGTCCAGCACATCAAAATAATATTTAGCCTGATTGTAATGTCTATCAGCAGAAATCCATATTAAAACCTTTTGATATTAATTTCTCGCTATATGGCAATTCATTAGTTAACTGCACTTTAGAATGGAAAGAGTGATACAAAAAAAAATATTTAACATTTTTTTATAAAAATACTTGACATGCATAGTATTTATTTTGTACCTTTGCAATGCACGCATAACAAATAATCAGTATGAATATTGAACAAACAGTTGATTCTCACCTACGTTCCACTCTTTTCGCTATGCGGAGGATGTATAACCTTCTGGCAGCACAAAACGGAATTACACAAGGAATAGGATATGCATTGGTAAACATCGGGAAAGATGGTGTGCCTGCTACCAAAATCGCCCCTATGATGGGGATGACAAGTTCGAGTCTCAGCCGGCTTCTCAAAAAAATGGAAGATGACAAGTTGATATACCGCAAGCCGGAGAAGGAAGATAAGCGTGTTGTAAGGATTTTTCTTACAGAAGATGGCTACACCCTAAGAGGAAAAATTAAAGATGTAGTAATTGATTTTAACGAAAGGCTTCATAAAAAAATCAGCACACAGGATTTTGAAGCTTTTGTGAGAATGACTGACATTATTAAAGAGCAGGTAAAAGATGATGTATCAGAATTTACCTCACTTCAACCCTCTCCTAAATAGAGAGGGCGAAATTGGATACCCCGAGGCAGAGTCTCGAGGAAATACTTGATTAAATATTATAAATCACCAAAATTAATATCTTATGATTCGAAGAATAAAAAAAGTTGCTGTTCTCGGTTCCGGGGTTATGGGTTCCGGAATCGCCTGCCATTTTGCAAATATCGGAGTGGAAGTGTTACTAATCGACATTATACCCCGCGAGCTTAATGACAAAGAAAAGGCTGCCGGGCTATCGCTCGAAGACAAAGCAGTCAGGAACCGAATCGTTAATGATTCGCTTAAAGCAACACTAAAATCAAAACCTTCACCCATCTACAAACAATCATTTGCGAACCGTATAGAAACCGGTAATTTTGATGACGACCTCGCGAAAATTAAAAAGTGCGATTGGATTATTGAAGTGGTTATTGAGCGTCTCGACATAAAGCAATTTGTTTTTGAAAAAGTTGATAAGCTTAGAACACCTGGCACACTTGTTACTTCAAACACATCGGGTATATCAATTGAAGCTATGACAGAAGGCCGCAGCGAAGACTTCCAAAAACATTTCTGTGGCACTCATTTTTTCAATCCACCCCGCTACCTGCAACTGTTCGAGATTATCTCGTCAAGCAAAACCGATCCCGAAGTGTTAAGTTTCTTATCGGATTATGCTTCAAAATTTCTAGGTAAAACACCGGTACTTGCAAAAGATACTCCGGCATTTATTGCCAACAGAATTGGAACATTCTCAATAATGGAGCTGTTTAACAATCTCGGGAATCTTGACTTTACTATTCCTGAAATTGATAAATTAACAGGACCGATAATCGGAAGAGCTAAATCCGCCACTTTCCGTACTGCCGACATCGTAGGCCTGGATACACTTGTACATGTTGCAAAAAACATTCAGGAAACTACAACGGATGAAGCAAACGAAATTTTCATAATTCCGGACTATCTTGAAAAGATGCTGGAAAACAAATGGCTCGGATCCAAGACTAAGCAGGGATTCTATAAAAAAGTTGTTGAAGGTGATAAAAAGAAATTTCTTTCACTCGACACAAAAACCCTTGAATATATTGAAGCTCCCAAACCCAGATTTTCAGTTTTTGAAAAGACAAAAGGTATTGATGATCTAAATCAGATAATGCCCATACTTTTTAAAGACAAAACCAAGGTTGGCGATTTCTATAGAAATTCTTTCTACAATCTCTTTCATTTTGTATCGAACCGCATTCCCGAAATAAGTGATGAGATATATAAAATTGATGATGCTCTGAATGCCGGCTTTGGATGGAAACAGGGACCCTTCCAGACATGGGATGCTGTAGGAGTTCCTGATACAGTGAAAGCAATGGAAGATGCAGGGAAAAAACCGGCACAGTGGGTTTACGATATGCTAAATGCGGAAATTACATCTTTCTATAAAATAGAACACGGATTTAAGTATTTCTATGATATCCCTTCAAAATCATATAAGGTGATTCCGGTACAGGAAGAGAAGCTCTCACTTGAC
>JAUVIX010000306.1 GCA_030592565.1 Chlorobiota bacterium | reverse complement strand
TTTGAAAATGGAGGTTATTACTGGGCAATAAATGATTATATGGACTTCACGATAAAAGGCGATATTTATTCTTTGGGAAGTTGGGCAATAAAACCGAGCATGAGTTACAGAAAGCGTTATAAATATAACGGCTATTTTAATGCAAATTATGCAATTAATGTTCTTGGAGAAGAAGGTTCTCCAGATTATTCAAGAAACCGTGACTTTTCAGTTAGATGGATACACAATCAGGATGCTAAGGCCAGGCCCGGTAGTAACTTCTCAGCAAATGTAAACATTGTAAGTTCGCAATATAATAAGTTTAATCCCGTAAATTCAAATGCTTATCTGTCAAACACATTTCAATCGAGCATCAATTATTCAAGAAGCTGGGGAGGGAAGTATTTTCTGAATGTTGGGGGTAACTTATCTCAAAATACTATCACTAAAGAACTAAACCTAACACTTCCATCATTAACATTTTCGGTAAACCGCTTTTATCCATTCAGGAAAAAGATACAAATCGGAAAGCCAAAATGGTATGAGAATATCAGCTTTAATTACAATATGGCCGGGCAAAATCGTATTAATACATGCGACTCCCTGTTCTTTGACAATGACATATACAGCAAAATGAAAAACGGAATTAAAAACAATGTTCAGCTATCTACAGGGGCTATAAAACTTGCAAAATTCATTGTATGGACAAACAGCTTCAACTATGTTGAGAGATGGTACAGCCAGAAGCAAATTAAATCATGGAATAATGATACGATATTAATTAATGACGAACCTGTGGTTGGATATGTTGGAGTTGATACGATTACAGGTTTTAATGCAGTTCGTGATTTCAACTTTACAACTAGTATGAGTACTACTATGTATGGTATGTATGCCTTTAAAGGGGGAGCAATAAATGCAATACGGCATGTTTTTAAGCCGTCGTTATCGTTCACCTGGCATCCTGACTTTAGCTCTCCAGAGTGGGGTTACTATAACTATTACATCAATGAGAGTGGTGACAAGAAAAGATATTCGTATTATGACGGTTTTATTTACGGAACTGCGCCGGCTGGAAAATCGGGGAACGTGAGCTTACGACTTAGTAACAATTTACAGATGAAGGTTCGTGCCAGAAAAGACACCATTAGCGGAACAAAAAAAATTACTCTTATCGACGATCTTACCTTTGCAACATCTTATAATTTAGCGAAAGACTCACTAAATCTTAATCCTCTGACAATTGTCGGATATACAACAATTTTTAAAAAGCTTAACATCGGATTTGGAAGCTCATTTGACCCTTACGCTCTGGATGAAAAAGGGAGGAGAATCAATAAGTTTGAATGGAATGTGAACAAAAAGATTTTTCGTCCGGAAATGTTCAGATGGACTGTCGGGCTTAACTACAATTTCTCATCAAATAAAAAATCCAAAAAGGAGATTAAACCAAATTCCGCTTCAGAACAAGAGGTTGAGGATTTACAACAGAATTTAGAAGATTACGTTGACTGGGATATTCCATGGTCTTTCCGTTTTGGCTATAACCTGAACTACACAACAACATATAAATATTATAATGGATATACCGATTATGAAATTGATAAAGTCAGAACGTTAGTGCAAACATTATCCTTTTCAGGAGATGTGAATATTACTCCAAAATGGAAGGTGGGATTTCGCTCAGGATATGATTTTGAAAAGGGGGATCTTACCTTTACATCTATAGAGGTTTATCGCGATCTGCATTGCTGGGAAATGAGCTTCAACTGGATTCCATTTGGATTCCAACAAAGCTGGAACTTTTCAATTAATATAAAATCGAGTTTATTGCAAGACCTTAAGCTTGACAAGAAAAAGGATTTTAGAGACTATTAATCATTAAAACAAACAGATATGAAAAAGATTATTCAAACAGAAAATGCACCCAAAGCCATTGGCCCTTATAGCCAGGCTGTAGAACACAACGGAACTCTTTATATTTCGGGGCAGGTTCCAATCAATCCTAAAACAGGAAAAATTATTGAGGGAGGAATTAAGGAGCAAACCAGACAAGTAATTGAGAATATTGGTGCTATTTTAGAGGCTACCGGATATACATTTGATAATGTTGTAAAATCTACCTGTCTGCTTGATGATATGGATAATTTTACAGCAATGAATGAAATTTATGCAGAATATTATCCGGCAAATCCTCCTGCAAGAGCAGCTTACGGGGTTGTAAAATTACCTCTTGGGGTTATGATAGAGATTGAGACTATCGCTATGAAGTAGTCTTCTTAGCTCATAAATCTTATTATTTTTTTGGTCCAATTGTTGTACATTTTTCTCATCCATAACTAAAAATATAAAAATGAAAAAAACACTTTTACCTTTATTATTTATTCTGCTGCAATTTAATGTTAATTCACAAACTCTTGCGGCTTTCAACGTTAATGTTCGTCATTTTTGGGCTTTTGAAGCCGGAATCTTTACCGAGCTTGAATTCCTTGAAATACAAGACTATCAGGTAGGAGGCATTCTGATTGCCTACATTGATAATAGTGAAAACCTAAAAATATACAGAAACGGGAAAGTTGAAAAACTCATTCAGGGAAGTCCGATAAAATACACAGCTACAGACTATCTACTAGGCTATTCCATTTATGAACAACTTAACGTTTATGATAATGGAAAGACCAGGATACTAAGTACAGCCTGTGATGGATATATCGTGCAGGATAGTTTGATTGCCTGGCACGATAAGATAAAACAAACAATGCAAATTTACTACAACGGACGCGTAATAACGGTTTTAGACGGACTAATTTATAATCCAATAAAATCTTTCAAAGCAGGTGACAATACTGTTGCCTGGGTTAATAGCTCAACAAAAAACTTCTCTGTCTTTTATCAAGGCAATACTATTGTCCTCGATGATTATTCACAAGAGATGAATTATGATGCGGGCAGAGATATAGTCGCCTTTTACGACGTTCCTGACCAGGTGTTTAGTGTTTTTATCAATGGGGAAGTTTCCGAAATAGAACCATTTATTCCAAAATCTTATAAAGTTGGTGACGACATGTTGGCTTATGTTGACAACATGGACAAGCTCAAATACTTTGATAAAGATGGCGTTACTACCATTTCCGATTTTGAACCTAAGTTCTATGATGTTGTCGATATGGTTATGGTTTATGAAGAACAAGGATTCTTAAAAACCTTTTGTAATGGTGAAGTTTATATTATTGAGAGATATATTCCACAGCCCTACAAACTTGACTACAACACAATTGCATATCTTGATCAGAGTAGATTTCTTAAAATATTTCAACCATGCAGCGGAAGTACTATCACAAATGAAAGGATTGCTGAACTCTCTTTAATCAGGGACCTTATTATTTTCACAACAGGAATAAATAAAGTAAACATTTATTTTAGTGGACAGGTTTATAAACATTAATTACAGATGAAGAATAAGGCTTTACTATTTGCAACATTAATCACAAGCTTGCTTGTTTCATCTTGTGGGTCATACAAAATATATACAGGTACAGTTATTTATGATTCTACAAAACAAAATGAAATTGTTAAGTCAGACGAGCTTAGTAATTATTTATCCTCTAAAGCTAAAATAAAATTTGTTCTAAGAACTCCTCCAAACTTTTCATCAATGCCTGAAGAAGAGCAAAGAAAAATGAACTTAATATTTGCACAGATAGAGAAAGAACTTATTATTAGGGGCCACATTGTAAAAGACCACACACTACTTAACAAATTGCTGGATAATCACAGTTATAGTCTTTCCGAAATTGGTGATATTATTGATACTGATATTATTTTGGAAGTTCTGGATGTCCAATTCGATATCACAAACCAAATCAAAAATTTTAAAATTAAGGAAAATGATATGAATACAACATTCGACAACTGGAAAAATATTAACTATGTTGATTGTAGGATTTCAATGATGGAGTGCCGAATAACACTTGTTGATGAAGGTAATATTGGTGGCATTTTCAAATTTTATATTTCCGGCTGTGATAATGGAAATGATTTTTACATTAAGTTTTTTGAGGAATATAATGGCAAACCTGATCTGGAAAAAGATGCTTTCGTAGGATGGAATTACGGAAACGTATCATTCAATTCCTTAACTAACTCTTATGATATGAATTATAGCTCAAAGAAAAAAGCCCTGAACAGGTTAGTAAATGCGCTATTAGAAGAACTATCACCATCAAACTAAATCTCAACACATATTTAGAACTTGTTTGACAATTATCTTTCTGCTTAACCGGATCATAAACACTCCAATAGATTTGTCCCATTTTGGGAATTTGCATTTATCAACATCATAATCAGGTATTTAAAACTTGATAAATTATTAATACTATAATTTTGATGATAACTTGATTTATAAGAAGGAAAAATTATCTTTGTACGATAAAAAAACAATCATTATGAAAAAGTTACTTACTCTTGCCCTTATAGTATTTACCACTTGTTTTCAGGCTCGTTCCGACGAAGGTATGTGGATACCCTTATTTCTTGGTGAACTAAAT
>JAUVIX010000288.1 GCA_030592565.1 Chlorobiota bacterium | reverse complement strand
CGATTTTATTTTCTGCACCATCGGGGAAGAATGGGGATTTGTAGGCTCTTTTATACTGATAGTATTATTTTTGGCATTGCTTATACGATTGATTTTCCTTGCCGAGCGACAACGCTCGAAATTTAGCAGAATTTACGGGTATGGGGTTGCATCCGTACTCTTCTTCCATTTTACTATTAACCTGGGGATGACTATTGGATTATTCCCTGTAATTGGCATTCCTCTTCCTTATATTTCTTATGGAGGCTCTTCATTATGGGGCTTCACTATACTATTATTTATTTTAATAAAGCAGGATTCCGAGAGACTGGAATTATTGTAATTTGAAGCTCTTTAGAATTGCAAACTCCAGATATACAATATTTTCTACTTCTGCCTTTCTATAGTGTAATTAACAAGGTTTTCCAGGGCAGTACGTGCTTCTGATTCGGGGAATTCTCTCAGGATGGACAGAGCCTTGTCATGGTATTCCATCATTTTACCTTTTGCATATTCGATACCTCCGCTCTTAACAACGCGCTCAATGACAGAAGCAACCTTATCGGGATTGTTATTATGATTTTTTACAATATTAATAGCCTTCCTTTTCTCGCTATAACCACTGCTGTTTAGGAAGTAGATAAGGGGCAGGGTCATCTTTTGTTCTTTAATATCTATACCATTAGGCTTTCCTGTTTTGTTTGACTTCTCATAATCAAAAAGGTCATCCTTTATCTGAAATGCAATTCCTGTGTATATGCCAAATTGCTTCATCTTATCAATTGTCTTCTTGTCTGCTTTTGCAGATGAAGCCCCAGCTGCACAGCAAGATGCAATCAGGGAAGCCGTCTTTTTTCTGATTATCTCAAAATAGATATCTTCTTCGATATCCAGCTTGCGGGCTTTTTCTATCTGAAGCAATTCTCCTTCGCTCATCTCCCTTGTTGCCTCTGAAACAATTTTCAATAATTCAAATTCATTATTATCCAGTGAAAGAAGCAGCCCACGCGATAACAAATAGTCACCAATGAGCACTGCAACTTTGTTTTTCCAAAGTGCATTTATTGAGAAGAAACCCCTTCTGATATTAGAGTCATCAACTACATCATCGTGGACAAGAGTAGCAGTATGCAACAATTCAATCAAAGAGGCAGCAGTATATGTCGATTCATTAACCTCACCACAAATATCGGCAGACAAAAAGACAAACATCGGACGCATCTGCTTTCCTTTACGTTTTATTATATATCGTGTTATTATATCAAGAAGCGGGACAGTACTTTTCATTGACAACCTGAATTTCTTCTCAAATTCAGTCAGATGATGCTGTATCGGGCGTTGTATTTCTTTGAGTGTTACCATAGTAATTTGCGCCCTCAAAATTAAAGTAAAACTTTGTATCTTTGAAAAAAAAATTAGATGATACGTTATCCGGCTAAAATATTAGTTGCCTTTGGAGAGGCAATAGATGGTAATGAAAAAATTTTTGACTGGCTTCTCAAAAATGGCTATCCTGAACTTGCAGCACTTTCAAAAGCAATTCGTGGCAGCGAGGAAGCTAACCGTTGGCTAATGAAAAACGGCTTTCCACAATATGCTGCATTCGATATGGCTATTGTGAAAGACAAAAAGGCTTTTGACTGGCTCGTTAAATACAAATTTGATTTTCTGGCAAAACTAACACTTGCCGCACAGGGTGATGAGAATGCCATTAGGTGGTTCGCCATTCTGAATCTGCAAATATTTATACGCATTGCTAAAAAGATAAAAGCATTCACTGATGGGCAGACATTTGATTATCATAAAATTCATTTTTAGATAAAAATTGAGAACAGAGATCAATAAAAGTAGAATTTAGGTAGAAATTGATTGTTTTTTACTCATCTCCGGCCTTCAAAAGCACTATTTTATTCATTTTTTTTAAACTAAAAATAGCCCTTCGTACTGGATATTGCTATGTTCATCCTCAAAATAGGGGGGGTTCGTACAATAAGTCGAATTTTTCTTTTTTGTTGGAATCTTTTGTTATATTTTTGGATCAGATTAAAAAGGAAGAATAAACCTTGTTATAAACCAATGGACTATGGCAATCTTCAATACAGCATCAGAACCGGCAGTAAATATAATCTCAAAGTTTAATAACTCATCTTATTCGGGAATAATCAGGCCAGGTAACCGTTTGGAATTACCCAAAAGCCACTTTCACCATAAAGCAATATTAATTACAAATACAGGAAAATCGATGCTTCAAATTTATCGTTCATTCTCTGTTAAAGATATTATTCCAACAAAATCTATTATTTTCTATCCCGGGGAGGTCAGAAAAATATTACCAAAAGAACTTGGAAACTCAATTACAGACATTACAATAATTTTTAATCCTGATAATTACCAGAATGGAGGATTTGCTATGAGCTATATTTAGTTTATTTTACGGGAAATAATTTAAATATCTCATCCGATTTCATCAGAATATCAACATATTGTGCCCTACGATATGCAAAAGGATCGGAGATATTCTGGCGTGACATCTTCCCTCTAAAATCACCCAGAGTTTTGTAATCTTTCGAATCCATCCATCTTGTAATATCTGTCAGTATCGATTCAATTTGTTCTATGCCATTTTTATACAATGTACTTACCACTTGTACTGCATCGGCACCGGCAAGTATCATTGAGATAACATCCTCACCAGTAAAAATACCCCGGCTGCTGCAAATGCTTGCATTGATATTGCCGTGAAGTAATCCGGCAAACCTTAAGGGTAATCGGCTTTCGTCATGATTACTAAGATTATACGGGAACCTCATCTCCTCATTATCGATATCAATTTCAGGTTGAAAAAGCTTATTAAACAGAACAAATCCATCTGCACCCAGCTTGTCCATTTCTTTTATTATATACAATGGGTTTGTGTAATAAGCACTAAGTTTAACGGCAACCGGAATCTTTACAGTATTTTTAACTGCTTGTAAGATATCTGTTTTTTCATTGGTGATTGCTTTTCCCATTATCTCAACATCGGTAGGTACCGAATATAGATTTATTTCAAGCCCATCAACACCGGTTTGTTCAATTTTTTTGCTGTATTCAATCCATGATTCGAAATTTACTGCATTCAGGCTTCCAAAAACCGGAATACCAACAGCTTCTTTTGCTTCTCTAAGTTTCATCAAATACTCCTCAGGCCCTGCATGTTCAATATCAGGGAAGAGTCCTCCAGATTCTACATTAGAGTTCCCGAATGCCTGCATCTCCTCAAACATTTGCAAGTTCTCAAGTTGTATTTGCTCTTCAAAAAGAGATTTATAAACGATACCTGATGCACCGGCATCCTCCATCCTTTTTAAATTGTCAACATTAATCACAAGGTTGCATGCTCCGACAATTACAGGGTTCTTAAGCTCAATACCCATGTACTTTGTTACAAGATTAGTCATAATTTTTATAAATATAAATTGTTAAATGTCTTAAATATAGCGATTCACAAAAATCAGGTAATAATACCCGATTGCAAAAAGCAAATGTATAAACTTTTTTTATAAATAATTTATTTTTCCTTATTTATATTATTATCTAAATCAAATCTAAATAATGTCAGAATAGTTTCATTTAATGTAATAATTAGTAAATTCGCCGCCAAATAAAAAAAGGTTGATATATATTAATTAGTTGGAATTTACGACTTTAAATAATTATAAAAATGACAAAAAAGAAAAAATTTATCACATGTGAAGGGAATTATGCTGCTTCACACATTGCATATATGTTTAGTGAGGTTGCTTGTATTTATCCGATTACTCCATCATCAGACATGGCGGAGTATGTTGACCAATGGGCTGCTTATGGCCGAAAGAATATGTTCGGAGAGGTTGTTGAAGTGAAGGAGATGCAGTCAGAAGCAGGTGCTTCCGGTGCTGTTCATGGTTCGCTACAGGCAGGTGCATTAACAAGTACATATACTGCTTCTCAGGGATTATTACTGATGATTCCTAATATGTATAAAATGTCTGGTGAGTTATTACCTGCTGTTTTTCATGTAAGTGCAAGGAGTCTTGCCGCTCAGGCACTATCTATTTTTGGTGACCATAGCGACGTTATGTCGGTCAGACAGTCTGGATTTGCAATGCTTGCCACATCTAGTGCCCAGGAGATTATGGACCTTGCAGGCATAGCCCATCTCGCAGCAGTAAAAACAAGAATACCCTTTATTCACTTTTTTGACGGATTCCGTACATCCCATGAACTTCAGAAAGTTGAAGAGATGCAGATGGAAGACCTTGCTCCGCTTCTTGACAGGGAAGCATTACAAAAGTTTAGAGATAATGCATTAAACCCAGAACATCCTGTAACCCGTGGTACTGCACAGAACCCTGATATCTATTTCCAGAGCAGAGAAGCTGCCGACAGATTTTATGATCCTATTCCTGATGTTGTTGAGGAGTATATGCGCGAAATTGAAAAAATTACAGGACGTGAATATCACCCGTTTGATTATTATGGTGCCGAAGATGCAGAAAATATTATTGTGGCAATGGGTTCTGTTACAAATACAATGAAAGAGGTTATCAATTATCTGATGGAAAAAGGGGAAAAGGTCGGTTTAATCTCAGTTCATCTTTACAGGCCATTTTCGGAAAAGTATTTTATGCGAGTTCTTCCGAAAAGCGTTAAGAAGATTTCGGTTATGGACCGGACTAAAGAAATTGGAGCAACAGGCGAGCCACTTTATCTTGATATTCGCGACCTTTTCTTTGAAAAGGAAAACGCCCCCGTTATTATTGGTGGAAGATATGGCCTGAGTTCAAAGGATACAACACCCGCACATATATTATCAATATATGATAATCTTAAACTTGAAAACCCTAAAAACAGATTCACAATTAGTATTGTTGATGATGTTAAGCATTCATCATTGCCGTTGTTACCACCGATAAGTGTTGTTCCAAAAGGAACTTAT
>JAUVIX010000114.1 GCA_030592565.1 Chlorobiota bacterium | reverse complement strand
TGATAGCATAGTATCTATAAATAAAGAAACTGGTGCTTATGAATTAAATACTAAATCCATTGAAGATAATATAAAATCTAAATTAGATTTAGCAAGTGGTGGACAACAAGTTCTTATTAAATCAACTGATGAAGTAAATGAAGGATTAAAAAAGGGTATAATAGAATATGATAAATCTAATAAAAAATTAAGTTTAGTTAAAGATGAATTAAAGAAAGTTGGTAAGGAAAGTTGGGCTCTTAATAAGATGATGAAAGACCTAAAAAAGACATTAGGTGATGATTCAGCAACGAAAGAGGAAAAGGCACTGGCAAAATTGGCAATACAATATAAAAATGCACGTAGTGAAACATATAAATGGGATAAATCTAATAAAGAATTAAATAAAACGTATAATGAACAAATAGATTTGATGCTTGAAACAGGACAATATTCAAGTAGAAATGAAGCAATAAATGCAATTGAAGATTACAGAAAGGCATTAAAAATAACAAATGAATTAAGCACGCTGACAGTTGAACAATTAGAAAACCTAACTGATGCGGAATTAAAAAGTTATAATATCACACGTGAAGAATTAAATGCACTTATTGAGGCAAAAAGAAAAGCAATTGATGTAACAACTGAATTAGATAATTTGACAGTTGAACAATTAAAAAAGCTAACAGATGAACAGTTAAAATATTATAAAATAACACGTGAACAACTTGACGCACTTATTTTATTAAAGCAAAAATCAGATGATAAAGATAAAAAAGCTAATGAAGAAGCATTGAAGCTAAAAGAAAAAACAAACAAAGAAATTCTTAAACTTGAAAAAGACCTAATTGATTTCACAATAGCAGCAGAAAAAGACGGGCTGGCAAAGAAACTCTTAACAGAGCAGGCAAGGCACGACATGTTTTTAATAAATCTCAATAGGGAAAAAGCACTTCTTATTGCAAAGGGAAAATTAACAGAAGAAGAGCAGCAGAAACTTGCTTTGATTAATCAGGTAATTGAAGAAGAGCAGCAAAAACATATCAACAATTTAGATTTGATACTTGAAATTGACACCGACAACACAAAAAAATCATTTGATGAACAGGTAAGTATTGAGCAGGAGGCACACAAAAGGAGGTTGGAAGCCGCCGGATTATATGGAGTAAATGCTAACGACCTGACAGAAAAACAGCATGAACAGCTTACTAAGTTGAATAAAGATCACGCTGAAAATCTGATTGACATAAACGAAGAAGACCTTGATAAGCAACTTGGTCAATTTGATTTAGCATTTGAACAGGAAAGGACTTTGAGACTTCAGGCGTATGCTGAGGCAATTAATGATAAAGAATTAACTGAAAAAGAAAAACAAGAAATTGCAGAACAATATAGAAAGGATGAACTTGCTGCCGAAAAACAAAAAATTCAGGATACAATAAACTTACTTCATGAAAGATTAGTTCCTTCAATAGCTGGTTTGGATGTTTCTATTGCAGAAAATATAATGTCAGAAGAAGAAAAAACCGTTCTTTTAAAACAGATTGAAGAGCTTGAACAGCAACTTATTGAACTGGGAATTGTAAAGGATGACATCGGGCAAAATGATGAAGGGGCTCAAACTGATATTTTCGGATTGAGTGCTGAAGATTGGGAAAATTTCAAGGAGGGTGCAATAGAAAAGGCACTTATAGTAGCTGGTGAATTGAATAACATAATGGGTGATATGTTTGCTGCAAGAAATGCATTAGGTAGGGCGGAACTTGCAGAAACAAAGTCAATAAACGAACAGAAGAAAAAAGATTTAAAAGACCGTCTTGATAGTGATGCAATTTCCGAAGAACAATATAACAAACAAGTTCAGGCACTTGATGAAGAAACACTTAAAAAAAGGCATGAGATAGCAAAGAAAGAAGACACAAGAAATAAAATCAGGGCTTCTTTTAATGTAATAATATCAACGGCTCAGGCGGTTATAGCTGCATGGGCCGATCCTTTGATGCCATTATGGGCAAAAATAGCAGCATCTGCATTAGCAGGTAGCACAGGATTGGCACAATTAGCTGTAATAAACAGCGCAAAGATTCCAACATATGCAAAAGGCGGACAGGTAAAAGGATCAGGAACAGACACTTCAGACAACATTCCTATTTTTGCAAGTCCCAATGAATTTATTGTAAACGCTGGTGCAATGAAATCAAAAGATAAGGTTTCAATGACAGGAACTCCTTTTGATATTGTTTCGGCTATTAATGCACGTGGATACTCTTCAGGCGGATCAGTTACACCAATAACAAAGCAATCAGATTTTACTTTTGATCTCATTAAAACTATTGTACAAGAGACAGTCGAAGGCATTGCAGAAATACCAGTTATTAACGATGTTAACAAAGGAATGGAAGCACAAAGAACAGTGCAAATAATGGAAACAGAGGGCATTTTATGATAAATATTTATGATGAGTATGCACAAATAATCAGGAAGGAATTCCCTGAATGCATCCACACTTCACGGATAGTTGATTTTTTGGTACAAAATGGTTTGATCGATCCACACTATATGAAAATGGTCGTGGTTAAGAAATACTTCGCAGATCGTTTAAAAGAGAATAACGGAAACGTAACAGCCTCAATCCTTGATGCTTCAGCGGCTTACGATGTCAAAGAAAGGCAAGTTAAAAGGCTTGTCTATGAAAAGAAGCATATCAAAATATAACAAAATACTTTTTTTTGTACAACCTACAATTAATCATGTTGTAATTTTGTGGCATGATTGATTTCATGAACATTTCTACACAGGGCAAAACAGCAACTATTGACATTGATGGCATTATCGGACTTGATAATTGGTGGGATGAAACAGATGAAGACGTTGTTCGCACAAAAGTTGAACTTAAAAAACAGTTAAAAGAAATTGAAGACCTTGATGTTGATAATATTATTGTCAATATTAACTCCCCGGGCGGTGATGTTAATCATGGAATCAGTATGCACGACATTTTAAAGCAACATTCAGCAAAGATTACCACAAAGATCGAAGGATTAACAGCTTCAATAGCAACTATAATTGGACAGGCAGCAGATGACAAAGAGAGAATGATGTCAAAAAACGCGATGTATCTTGTTCATAATGTTTCTGGATTGGTAGCTGGAAATTCAAATACAATAGAGCGTATTGGTAATTTCATGAAAAAATTAAACAATACAATTGCCTCAATGTATGCTGCAAACTCAAATAGAACCGCTTCAGCGCATATGAAAGATATGGACAACGAAGACGGTAATGGAGTATGGATGACAGCAGAAGAAGCAAGAAAAAAAGGATACATTGATCAAGTTTACAGCCCTAAAACAGAAGCAATAAAGAATCTCGAAGATTTAACATTTTTAAATATAAAGCTACCTGACATGAATACAAAAGAAGAAAATACGACTTTAATAAGTGAGATCAAAACTATGTTTACTGATTTCATGACCACTTTTAATAAGAAAAAAGATGACAGCCCTGAAGATTTTAAACCCGAAACGGTTTTTAATGAATTAAAGACCGGCCTTGAAACAAAAATTACTGACTTAGAAACAGCAAACAGTGATCTTCAAAATGCAAATGAAAAGCATGTTGATGATATTACAGGCTTTAAAAAAACAATCGGTGAAAACAAAACAGAAATTAATACCCTGACAGAAAAGATTGCAAAGTTGGAAGGCAAAGATTTCAAACAGGACAAAACACCTGATAAAGTTGACGATGACGGAGCGGAGCATTTTCTTGATGAAGCTGCTACAATGATGCGGGGTCAACTTGGTTACAAATAAGAATTATAAACATTAAAATTTAATACAATGGCAAATTTCATCACAAAAGCAGGCATATGGGCGGGAAAAGAAGTTCTTGATTATTTCTTGAAGCCTTTATTTATTGGAGAAAGCCCCTTGCAACACGGGATTAGAGTTATTCCGAATGTTCAAAGTAACATGAAGCTGAATTATTTCCCGGCTATCAATAAACTTTTGAAAGCCTATGTTAAAGGGTTTACGGGAACAAATTTTGGCGCACACTCGCAAAGGACGCTTTCGGTTGTACGATTGAAAGCTGAAGCCTCACAGGATGCAATGGAGTTCTACCAAACAGTCTTTGAGACAGCCCTAAATAAAGGTGTTAATTGGAATGACATTACAGGAACGATCCTTGAGGATGTTGTTCTGGAGCTTTTTCGGGCTGCTGTCGAATCAGATACTTATCGTATGTTTTGGTTGGCGGACACGTATAAAGAAACACTTTCTTCAACTACGTATGGAAATTATTCAGGGACGGCCGATACAACTTATAACGCCTTTACAGGACTCTGGAAATTAATTATCGGACTGGCAGCAACCACGCCCACGAGTTCACAGATAAAGAAGGTAGCAGTAGCAGACGGAGCGGTTGCACAGGTGGCAACGATAACAGCATCAGGCGGAACAAGTGCTAATTACGTGATAACAGTAATGGGAGTTAGTTATACAGTTGCGTATAGTACGGATTATGCAACAACGGTGGCACTAATGGCAACTACTCACGCAGCAGCATTGTTATTGAGGGGAATTGTCCTGACAAGTTCTGGAGATACGAATATTTTAACATCCAATATTCCAGGGCAACCTTTTACAGCACCTACGATTGCGAGTGCATCAACAATTACAGGATCAGTTGCCGCAACAACTGCCAACACAGCACCAACAGCACTTGCTGCTGATGAAGCAATTGGATATTTCAAAAGTATGTTTGAAGTACAGCCGGCTGTTTTAAGGAATATTCCTGATGAACAAAAAAGAATCTACGCCGATAAGAGGGTAGTTGATAACTACATTGAAAGTCTTGAAGACTCAGGAACATACACCGATATGGGTAAATCAATGTTAGTTGACGGGATTAAACGACTAACTTACAGGGGGATACCTATTATCGATCATAACTGGGCGGAATACCTTGATGACTTTCCACATGCAACGGGAACGCTTCCAGGTTATCCACACAGGGCAGTCTTAACAGTTCCACAAAACTTAGTGCTTGGAATTGATGCCACTGACGAATGGAATGAAATGAAGCTGTGGTTTAACGAAGATGAGGAGGAGAATCGTTTACGCATGAAGCTAAAAATGGGATCAAATTTCGTCCATAGCAACTTAATGGTTGTCATGTTTTAATTATTAACTTTTAAAGAAAAATATTATGAGTTTAACGGGCGGATTAACATTAGTTTGCGGAACAGGGCAAGCAGCCGGAATCAAAGAATTATATGCAATTGATATTGCAGACCTGACATCATTTACACTGGCCTCGGGTTCTACTTCAGAGTATGACACCTGTACGCTTGTCTCGGCAAAGTTTTGGCGTAAATTTGAATTTGAACAGGATCAAGCTGAGTTCAGGGAAACTGTTGAAGGTGAACGTGGTTCTTACAAAGTCACGCATGAAGTTGAAATCTTTGTTAACGGACTGGCAGAGGCATACCGTGATGCAATCCAGGAATTAATTGATAACAGCCCTTGTGGATTAATTCTTCTTGTAAAAGATAATACTGATGTTGTTCACGTAATGGGTTATTCAGCAGATTTTTTGAAAACCAGACCAGCAAGAATTGCTTCAGTTGCAAGAACAACCCTGAAAGCGTTGGCAGAAATACCAGGGTCAACAATTGTTCTAAAATCAATTGATACAGACCTTGCTAACTGGTGCTCAGCAGCAATCGTAATAGTTTAAGATATGTATTACATAACAGATGAATTTTACGGCAAAACGGTAAGCATACCAAATGATGTCTTTAGGCTTAACAAGAATCTTTCACAGGCAAAGATGAAAATATTATATGACCGGAAATATGCAGGGATAAAGAAGAAAGATAAGCCTAAAAAGGCAGTGATTCCTGACAAAGATTAAATCACAGGGAGTGGATGGGGGCGGACTTTAACAGTTCGCCTTTTTTTATTACCTTTACAAAAAAAATATGACAAAAATAAAAGAAAATATCAAATCAAAACCAGTCATTAAGGTAGTAAATCTTTCAATCCCTGATGAACCTATTGAAAAAAAACCAAAGATAGACACCAAGATCACCGACTGGCAGAAGTTTGGATCAGATAATCTTTTTATTAATCACCTTGCGAGAATTTCAAGAAAATCACCAACACACGCAGGGATTATAAAGAATAAAGTCAGGTATACAAATCAGGGTTTTGTCGATAATGAACTTAAAAAATATTTAAAAAGTGTCAATGCTGACGGAAAGTCGATGCAGCACTTACTAAGAAATATAATCTTTGATTTTGTTTCAACTGGAAATACGGGCTTTCATATCGTTACCAATGCCAGACGATCTATTGTTAATCTTTATCATAAAGATATTACGACTTTCAGGCTTTCATACGATGGAAAGTTTGCTTTATTTCACAAGAAATGGAGTGATGTTACAAGAACAAAAAACCAAGTAAGGGTGATCCCTGTTTTCCCTGAATTTGATAAAGTAACAGGACTTGACGGAAAAGAGATTGAAGGAGAAGAGAACCTTCATTCTTTTTTCTACATTAAAGAATATGTGCAGGAGTTTGATTTTTATGGATTGCCTGATTGGTTCTCTGGACTGGATGCAGCAGGGATTATGTATAAAACTAATCGCTGGAATCTTTCAAGATTAGACAATAACTTTAACAGCTCTGGTATTCTTTTAGTCGATGGTGATATGTCAGTAGACGATGCTGAAGATTTAAAAAAAGAAATTGAAAAGAATCTTACAGGCGAAGACAATCAAGGGAAAATAATCTTAATCATAAAACAATTAGGCGGTGACGGCACAAAGTTCACTTCTATTAATGAAAAAGTCGAAGGTGACTGGGTTAAACTTCATGAACAAAGCCAGTCTGATCTTATTACGGCACATAATTGGTTTCGATCTTTAACAGGATTAACCGATAATTCAGGCTTTGACGTTAAGAGAATGCTACATGAATATGAAGTAGCTCAAAATACGGTCATTCAAGATTATCACGACCTTTTTAAGGAATCTATTATTGAAATATACGATCATTTTAAGATCGATATGAACGAATTAGAGTGGATCAGTAAACCACCCGTTTCTATTATGTCTACTATCGAACCCTCTTTATATGTAAAGAAATTTGAAGCAAGGCAGCACGCAAATCTTGAATTTGATGAAAACGATGAAGACCAGCAAACATACTGTTTGACAAAAAAAACAAAGTAATGGCAATTACAACAAACATAATGACAGTGACAGAGGTTAGGGATTTAACGATTAATGATATTAATTTTGATGTAAACCTTCTTCTTGATGAGTGGATCGCTTCAGCTCAACTGGGGACAATCCGGCCCCTCTTAGGCGATGACTTTTATGATGCTTTAATTGCTACTGTCAGTTCTTATACTACTCTTATAGATAATTATCTTAAATATATCATTGCTTATAAAACTTTAATCATTGCTTTGCCTTTTATTCATATTCATATCTTTTCAGGTGGTATAAGAATCCCTTCAAATGAGTTCGGCTCTTCAGGCTCTTCAAAGGAAAGGTCTGAATTAGCAAGAAACTGTGAAATGATTTCAGAAACATACATTAAAGAAATGAAACGCTATTTAACAGATAATCTTTCAAGTTATCCTTTATATGCCTCACAAATCACAACTATCCGCAAGGGTGGTTTAATATTTTAAATCATGAAAAAACTACTTTTACTTTTATTCTTTTTGCCCTTGTTTGGGTTTGGGCAATACACAATCACTGATAACGATAATTCAATTACCGTCTCAGGTGGTGGCGATTCATTTACTTTCGGAAAATCAGAAACAACACTCTCGCAAACAGCAAACAGGCTAATATTTACAACTAATAAACGTTATGCTTGGAAGTTTGCTAATATTACAAGTCCTTCATATTCAACTTTAGACTCATTATATGATGTTGTAAAGGGATATGTTGATGCTTATCATATCGTTGGTGATGTAACAGGTGATTTGACGGGAAATGTAACAGGGACAACATGGACTGGCGATCTAACAATAACAGGAATAACAATAGCCGATTCAGTTCACGCAAATTGGTATGGTGGTGTAAGTGCTGATTTTGAAATTGGCGAATCAGGATATGATGTTACTTTTGATGCCGACACACTCAAGGGCGCTCCAGTATGGAGTGGTAATATGATTGTATCTGGTACATTAGATCAAACGATAACCAATACAACCGCCGGAGGTGATAGGGGAATTAATCTTTACCTCAGTCAAACAACAACTGCTTTAACAGGTGAATTGATTGGTATAAAAGCAAACGCAAGGATTAATTATGCTTCATCGGGGGGAACGGTAAGAGGTGGACACTTTTCGGCTGGTAATATGGATGCTGGTTATGCTTTATCCGTTGCAACAGGAGTCTATGCAGAGGTAACCAATAAAATACCCTCCGGAGCGGTCACGTGGACTGATGCCAGGGGAGTAGAAATAAATATGGACTTAGATCAGGGATCGGCTGGAAATGTAAATACTATCACTAATGCTTGTATGATTTACGGACTCTATAACTTACCCACCTCAGGGACGTATGTAACAGTAACGAATGGTTATGGAATGTTTTTACGGAATGAAGCTGTCGGAGGAACGGGACAAATGTTAGATGCTGCTATCTATATAGATGACAAGAGTCACAGCGGAGGCATAAAAGGCTGGGATTACGGTCTCGACTTCTCAGGCGTAGGCGCCAACTCTGGAAGCTTTGGCACGGCGGATATAAGAGGTGTAAACGGTGAAACGATAAGTAACGCCACTAATGGAACTTGGGATTTTGGCACGGCTAACCTTGTAACCACTGGTGATATTTCTGGTTCGGAAATAACCGCCTCTGATACCTTGGAGGTCTCGGCTAAAGGAATACTTTTTTCAGACGGATCAACACAAACAACCTCCACCACAGCATACCTTCATTACGGAGAGATGAGTACAGTAGACAACGCTAATGCTACGACTATCGATGCACAGGATCAATGGCATGCCTTGAATAACGATATTTCTGAAGGATATACCGATGGGTTTACCTTTCAGGCTGGAATTTCAGGAACAATGGCTTCTGCTGCTACTGGGGGGAGCGGCGATACGGTTGTATTTAAAGATGTTGCACACGGGCTTTCATTAGGTGATTATATTACAACAGTTGGAACGACCGATTACAATGGAATCTTTGAAGTAGTAAGGGTTAATACCGATAGCACTTTTTCAATTTTAGATACTTGGGTATCAGATCAGTCAGGGACGTGGGACAGGGGGACTTGTTTAACTTGTGATGCTGGAAGCGGTGGTTTCTATAGGGGTACATGGTTTGCTTCTGTCACCTGTGAGACAAACGCTCATGTATTTGATTTTGCCCCCTGTAAGAATGCCACAGTTGCAACAAAGGCAAAAGCGAGAAATAAATTTTCCAATGCTGATTTTATCACAGGGGGCGGCGGGGCATTAATGGAGGTCTCGGACGGCGATAAGATTTTCTTTGTAATACAAAATACATCAGGAACTGGAAATATAACCATCCGTACAAGAGATATGAATTTAGTTAAGGTAAAATGAAAAAACTATTTACATTTCTTTTTTTTTTATTATCTTTCACTCTTTTTGGACAATCAAAGTATTATTTATTTTCACCTTATTTTGAGAGCAAAGGAGCTGACACTTCTCTGGGAGTTATGATTCAAAACACCGGAGCGGGTTACTCTGGTTTCTATGCTATAAGAGGTACCGATACCACAAAACTACATAACCACCCTGACGGGTATTTTGTTATCGACTCCGATTATGAAATATCTTTAAATCAAAACGTTGGCTTAGGAACAACTAACCCCTCCGAACTTCTCGAATTAAAAGGCACTCCGCCGTTTTATTTAAATCTCAACGACGGTACTTATAATAATTACATCGGTGTTTCAAGTGCCGGACAAATAATCATGAAACCCGGCGACAGCCTTGTCAGGGTAAACAATCAACTTTATGCTTA
>JAUVIX010000006.1 GCA_030592565.1 Chlorobiota bacterium | reverse complement strand
TAGACCGGTATCGTTTATCGAACGATTGAAAGTATCTCATTAATGTTTTCGACAAAAAAGTTGGCATATTTAAAATAGGCTAATAAACCAACATTTAGAAATACAGAAGCAGCGACAAGCAGTTTTTTCTTTTTCCCTTCCGATTTGTTCATCCACTTGACAAGATAGAAGTCAATTACAATAGACCCGAGTACAATGAAGATGAAGTCGGGTGCACCCCAGGCATAAAAAAAGACACTGGCAATAAGTGCAAACAGATTTTTCAGCCTTTTCCCGATAATAAAATAAATTATCAGAAATGCAGGTAAAAAGTATAAAAGAAATATGCTGCTGCTGAATACCATAAACTACTTCACCGAAGTGTATAATGTAATAAATTGAATGGCTGCAAAAGTATTGTTCTTTTTGCTTTTTTACAAATGATGTTTTACTTTTGCCTTAAACGTTCATAAATAATGCTACAAGGCCAAATTAAGTCTAAGTAATTCAATACCATTTACATATTTTGAACTTTTTGTTATTCTGAATGGAAAATGGTTTGTTATCAGATTTGCTTTATTGTCATCTTCATAACTGTATTTTAACTCTACTATTACTGAACTGTTGTCTGTCTCTGTTCTTGTAAAATAGTTGAATGTTCGGTCAACATTTACATATTTCAACTTGTGATCAATAGTAGACCGGTATCGTTTATCGAACGATTGAAAGTATCTTCGTGAATATCTGTTTATCAAAGTGGGCTCAACGGTGAATAGCTCTTCCCTCACCCAGTCAGGTAAATCCGATTTGTCGAAAATGATTTTCAGGGTTTTTTGATTAAAACTTTTGTCGAGTGTAAAGCCTTCAAGAGGAAATGAAAGTTTATTTCCGGTGGCACCCGATTTCAGTTTGAATTCCAATACAGGCTTCTCAATTTTACCGAAAAGCTCGCCATACCATCTAATCCTGATTTTCTTTCTGGTGCTTTTGCCAACCACATTATCAAAAAAGAATGTTAATTTAGGTGTGTCAAAATAGATGTTGTTGATAAACCTTTGTTGAAAAATTTCAGTAAATCGAGCAGGATTGTGTTTGATAATTGTTTCAGCCCTTTCGAAAGAAAAGTTTTGTAAATAAAACTTTCGCTCGTACCTGCTGTTTTTAACCGTTGACAGTTCTGACATTCTTCAATTATTAATATGTCTTATTGTCAATAAAAGAGATCGAAACCGAATCATTAAGTTTTTGCAATTCTTGTTTACACGATTGCAGTTTCTCGGTTTTATCAATATCAACAAGGAATGAAGCCTCTATCAGGTTTTTATTCTCATCAAAGCGTTTCAATTCCGCAGCTTTGAAATATTTTTTTATAATGGCTGTAATATCATTCAGTTGCAAATCAACTGGAGCATCACAGGAGATATTTAAAAACAAATTTTGCTGAGTGTTTTTTCCACGTAACAAATATCTTATCCAAATTATAGCCATCATAACGATAAAGGCAACAACAACAACAAATCTCTGATTTGCACCTAGTCCCAGGCCAATTGAGATGGAAAAAAACAGATAAGCAAGCTCTTCAGGCTCCTTAATTGCTGCCCTGAAACGTACTATTGACAAGGCTCCTACCAGTCCCAACGATAAAGCAAGCGATGATTTAACAATAGAAATAATAAGCATTGTCGTGAAAGATATCATCAGGAAATTATAGCCAAACATTTTACGGTTCGACAGGCTGTTGGCACATTTTGCATAAGTATATTCAAGGATCAATGATAATACAACAATTAATAATGAGTTTATGAGAAAATCAGTAAGTGATATCTGTGCACTTTCAGTAATCATAAACTTTTGAAACAGGCTCCATTTATCTTGCATAACTATTTATTTTTATATTCAAAACTGCAAAATTATACTAAAATGTACAACTTTATCAATTTATTATTCAATTTGGAAATCATACTAAAAGTTCCCAGGGTTGATGTCAATGTGTATGTACGGGGTTCAGCATCAGTTTCTTTTTAATAAAATATTTCTGCAACTTTTTTCTTTTTGCCACTGATTAATGTATCATTTAATATCAATTGCGACTCTTTTTCAATAAGGTGTAATGTGTTGTTATTGTGATGTTTCAATGAATGTGTTATAATAGTGGCAGCTCCAAATTCAGGCTTTTTCCTGAAGGCCGTTAAACCATAATTACAATCGTAAATTGTAGTATTAAAGACCTCCACGATTGACATATCCTTTGATGCTATACCAATATTACAATTCGAGATATCAGTATTTTTTATGATAAGATGCGAATTTTCACCACCGCTTATCCCTTTGTCATTAGCTCCTGAAATAGTTAAGGAGTCAATCAAAATTTCGCTTCCGGAGAAATCAATTGCGTCATTTAAAACATTTGTAAAAGTGATGTTTACTGCCTTTCCGGTACAGAAATCTGAATCGAAGGCATCGGAAAAAATGTTATCGAACCTGCAATTGCTAACGTTAAAATCGGAACGAATAATGTTAAGAGCATCTTCACAATTGTTGTTTATAATTTTTGTATTTGTAATGTCAACATCCGATTCATAAAACGTTACGGCGCCCGTTAACATCCAACCTTTATAGCTGAGAGTATTTAAATTATCAAAAACTGCATAGTTTATTTTCGATCTTCCTTCTGCTTGCAAGATAGTGATTCCGTTGGCAGTACCGTCTGATGATTTAATTGTTACAGGGTTGTTTTTTTCACCCAGAATAAAGAGAGTAGAATAGGAAATCATAAAAGCACTGTCAGTAAAATCAAGTTCTGTTCCTGGTTCAAAAGTTACATTGTATCCTTTCGGAATGATAACAGGCACTTTAATAATATAATCTCCTGAAAAAGTGATATTTTTTCCATTCATTGTCAGAAAAGGAGAATTTTCGTCAATAGAGTACTCCTTAGCTATTTCCTGTCTGGGCGACCCTGCTTCCGGATATGGCCAGGGATAGATGGGGCTGAAGAATATTTCATCTTCATTGTCAACCATGTAAAACAGGTATATAGCATTTGTGTCCGTTGGAATTTTGAACGTTTCTCCTGAAGTAATATAGCCGGGTATTATGATTTTTGGTTCTGTGCTAAAGAAAGATGTCATTCTTTTGGCTTTTTTTCCTGTGCCCAGAGGGATTATCGCCTTACTGTAAAAGTTAAGAATTTCAATATATGCCGTGTCTTTCGAGATAGATGAAGTATAGGTTTTTACATAATAGTTTGAAGGTATTATTGTTTGTGTTGTGTCAATCTGAGCATCGTCAAGTACACTTTTACTGAAAACCATTTCATAGGAAGCCGTACTTTGTAGTTTGTTTTTCAGCATATCAAGAGAGTTTCTTATCGCCTTGGCATCGTTAAGTAAAAATGAAGTATCAAAACTATAACCCTTGAATTCTCTTGCTATTTCAGATTCATACAGCCTTATTTCCTTGTGATATTTTTTCAAAAGATTTTCTATGAAAATTTCCTTTGAATAAATTTCAAGATAATGCAGGTATTTTTTGTTAAATATGGAATCTTTAAAAGGGAAAAACACAAAACGCTCACTATTACTTTTTATATTGGTTGCATTGTAAATACCTATAGCGGGTACTTTATATGTATCGTAAGGCCCTTCTCCGCCATAGCAGTCAAAGATAACAGGTTCCAGTCGGGATAAAACCGGATCGTAGTAGTAGCGACGGTTATGCCATGCAATAGCATGATAGCTTTTTGTAATATCCAAAAGCGCATAAAATTTTGCAAACCGGTCAATATTAAACAATTCTGAAACATTGGTTTTTAAATATGAATATTGCCAAACCAAATTCTGTGCAATTAGAAATCCATTTTTCAGAGTTGGATTTGTAATGGTTCTGTTCATCTTAAAGGGTAAGATCTCAGCAGCAGCATAAATAGGCATTTGTTTGTATCCCCCTTCTGTTTGGCTTATTCGTATTGATTCCCAAAACCCGTCTTCATCCAATTTTAAAATAGGACCCTCCCTTCTCTTTCTCGACTCAACAAGCTGCTTATCGAAATGCTCTTCATAGGCATAAATTCCAAGGTTTTTATTATTAAGAATAACAGGAACAAACCCGTATCTTGTTGTTAATACATCTTCGTCCTCAAAAAGTTTATGAGCAAGCCATTCGCTAAGATAATACCGTGCAGATGGAGTTTGGATTGAGAATGTTCTCATCCCCCTCCATGAATATTCTTTACTGAGTTTTATCCGAAATGACCACTTTATACCTTCAAGATGGTCAAGCCAGTCACCTTTCAGCCTGACTTTTGCCTTCATTATTTTATCTCCTGAAAAGATTATTGCTCTTACATAGTCATCATCAGTTGTTTCAAGCACACCGTTTTCAAAAGCCCGATTGCGAATATTGTTCAGTTTCTCCATATAAACGCTATCAATAAACAACCTTAAAGGCTCGTCGAAAGTAAACTCAGGATAATCAATTGTTTTTTTTCTTATTATTGTGTAGTCATCAATAAAAACAGGCTTTCCAGTCTGATTCCAGAAATAGATATTCATATGTCGGCCTCTCATTTTTTCCGGAATTTGAAACTCAACAGCATAATGTTTCCATCCTGCCGAATCAATCTCATAATAATTCTTTTCAATCTCATAATAGAATTTGGGATCAGAATCTGTTGCTACGAGAATAGCGCCTTTTTCTCCATCAGGAGTATATTCCCAGGCATCAATAAAATAGAAATCACCCGGACGAGGATCTCTTATGGTATCTGAGAATCCATATTCTCCCTTAAGCTTCATTGAGTATTTTCCCGATCTGGCGTATTCATCACTTCTTAAATGTCCGTCTTTGAAAATAATTGCGGAGTCTGTTTTAGAGATAAAATATTTTCCATCAGGAGTTAAAGTCTCCATATCACAAACCCATGGTTTGCTATACTTTGCAATCGGGCCTTCGTAACCTTGCTTACAACCGTATGATAAAACCATTGTTATAAAGCCGGTTATCAGAAAAGTGATATTTAAAAATTTCTTCATCATTTCGGCTGCAAAGTTAACTATTTGTATAAAAAAATAAACCTTTTAAATTGTGATTGCGGTAATTATTATACATTTGCACAATTTTTTTATACGGATATATATTGCGAGTGTAAAAAATTTGAGCTCAATATGTAAAAAGCCGTATAGTTTGCTTTGCTGAAATTAGCAGAGTGTAATACGTTCAGTATAAATAAATATTATAGTATAATGGCTAATAACCTTGTAATAGTTGAGTCGCCTGCCAAGGCCAAAACAATAGAGAAGTTTTTGGGAAAAGATTTCGTTGTAAAATCGAGTTTCGGACATATCCGAGATCTTTCTCCAAAAGATTTAAGTGTGGATGTTGAGCACGATTTCAAACCGCAATATGAAATCCCTGCTGATAAGAAAAAAACGGTTACTGAGCTTAAGAAGCTTGCAAAAAAAGCAAAGACAGTCTGGCTTGCAACTGATGAGGACCGCGAGGGAGAAGCTATTTCATGGCACCTTGCGGAGGCCTTAGGTCTGGATAAAGATAAAACAAAAAGAATTGTTTTCCACGAAATCACAAAAAATGCAATTCTTGAAGCGGTTGAAAACCCACGGGGAATCGATTATAATCTTGTTGATGCCCAGCAGGCACGCAGGGTGCTTGACCGGCTTGTTGGTTTTAAACTGTCACCAGTGCTTTGGAAAAAAGTAAAACCTGCTCTTTCTGCGGGAAGGGTTCAATCGGTTGCGGTACGCTTGATTGTTGAAAGAGAAGAGGAGGTGAAGAATTTTAAACCGGAATCTTCTTATAAGGTCACTGCTGTGTTTGAAATTGTTAAAGATGGTGGTAACACAAATGTTGAAGCCGAACTTCAAAATCGGTTTAAAACCAAAGAAGAAGCGGTTAGCTTCCTTAATAAATGCCTTCTTGCCGAATATACTATTGAATCGGTTGAGAAAAAACCTGCTAAAAAATCACCGGCTCCTCCGTTCATAACATCAACTCTGCAACAGGAAGCCAGTCGTAAGCTTGGTTTCTCAGTTTCAAAAACGATGGTTGTTGCCCAGCAGCTTTATGAATCGGGGAAGATTACATATATGAGAACTGATTCTGTCAACCTTTCGAACCTTGCTATCGGGATGGCCAAAAAGGTAATTACAAACATCTATAGCAAAGACTATGTAAAGACAAGAAAATATAAAACCAAATCAAAATCGGCGCAGGAAGCACACGAAGCTATCAGACCTACTTATCTTGATAATCAGACAATTTCAGGTGATAACTCTCAGCAATGACTTTACGAACTGATTTGGAAAAGAACCATTGCCTCACAAATGAGTGATGCGCAACTGGAAAAAACTACCATAAAGATTGGTGTCTCTACAGCAGATGAGAATTTTGTTGCAAGAGGTGAGGTCATTAAATTTGATGGATTCCTGAAAGTTTATATGGAGTCAATAGATGATGAGGATTCAACATCAACTCCTAAAGGACTTCTGCCACCAATGAAAGCGGGCGAAAAACTTATTGCAAAAGAGATTGATGCAACACAGAGATTCACCCAGTCGCCACCGCGATATACCGAGGCAAGTCTTGTAAAAAAATTAGAAGAGCTTGGAATTGGGAGACCTTCGACTTATGCTCCGACAATTTCAACAATTCAGAAGAGAGGATATGTTGAAAAAGCTGATAAACAGGGAACGGAACGAAAGTATGATTTTATTTCACTGTCTGATGGAGAGATAAAGGAAGAAATTAAAACAGAGAAAACAGGCTATGAAAAAGCAAAATTATTTCCTACTGACATCGGTACGATAGTGAATAATTTTTTAGTTGAGTATTTTGATAAAATCCTGAATTATAATTTCACGGCTGAGGTTGAGAAAGAGTTTGATGAAATTGCAGAAGGGAAAAAGGCCTGGAATGAGATGATCAAAGAGTTTTACGGACCATTTCATGAAAATATTGAGGAAACTCTTGAGAAATCTAAAAAGCAAAGTGGTGAAAGATTGCTGGGTCAGGATCCTGAGACTGGAAAGAGTGTTTTTGCCAAGATAGGCAGATATGGCCCCATTGTTCAGATTGGCGAATCGAATGATGAAGAAAAACCTAGGTTTGCCGGACTTAAAAAGGGAAGAAGTATTGAAGATGTTACTCTCGAAGAGGCCCTTGATATGTTTAAGCTACCCCGAATAATTGGTAAATTTGAAGAAGAAGATATGGTTGTGGCTATTGGCAGGTTTGGCCCTTATGTAAGGCATAGTAGTAAATTTTATGCTCTTGGCAAAACAGATGACCCCATAACCGTAACTCCTGAAAGAGCAGTTGAGATTATTGAGACTAAAAGGAAAGCTGACAAAGAAAAAACGATTAAGGAGTTTAAGGAAGATCCTTCATTAAAGATTCTTAATGGCAGGTATGGAGCTTATATTGCCAAAGATAAAAAGAACTACAGGATACCAAAAAGTAAAGATCCGAAGGAGCTGACTCTTGAGGAGTGTCTTGAAATAATTAAAAAAGCCCCGAAGAAAATTGCCGGAGGAAAGAGAAAAAAGAAATAAGTTTTATTTTACTTTTGATATTCGGCTTTTGTTAAGTATTTATTAATCAAAATTTTAATTTAAAAAATTAGTTTTTATGAAAAAGCAGGTTTTAGTACTTCTATTTGGAGTTTTCGCCTTAACTCTTAATGCTCAAAAGATAATGGAAAAAGGCGATTTTATGTTAAATGCAGGTATTGGAGCTTTTTCCAATCATGGCTTGATCCCTTCTTTGAACGCCAGTTTTGAAATCGGAGTTATTCCAACTGGTGAAATCGGAATTGTCACTTTCGGAGGTATTGCAGCATATCAATTGGGCCTTGATACCTATTATGGATATTCGTATTACCCTGATGAAAGTTACACCTATTCCGTATTTGTTATTGGTGGAAGAGCATCCTGGCATTTGCAAACTTTTGAAAGCGATAAATGGGATGTATATGCCGGTGCAGGAGTGGGAGTGCAGTTTAGGTCAGGCTATGAAGTTTATGGTTATAATTATGATGGTGACGTTGGACCTTACGGCGAGGGTTATGTCGGAGGAAGAATGATGTTTAACGAGACTTTCGGACTTTTCGGAGAAGTGGGTTACGGAACATTGTCATCCATTAAATTCGGCGTTACTTTCGGTTTTTAACAGAATAGTAATACTTTTATAATAAAAACTTCCGGTTCCGATTGAGCTGGAAGTTTTTTTATGTATTTTTGTCTTATAATAAACCCTAATATTAAAACTATGAAGTACTTAACATTTATTGTTTTGCTATTATTTATTGATCAAGGATTTTCACAGAAAGTGAGCGACGGTATTCCTACAAAGGATCATTATAAAAAAGGCTTTTTAACATTAAAGGATAAAACCAATTATGAAGGAACTGATATTTTAATTTCTCAAGACACTTTAACTTTTAAAAACAGTGTTACTAATGATTTGGAAAACATATAGTTTTGATAACAAAAAGTATTCACAGAATTCCCGTTTCTATATCAACTCAAAAATGGCTGCAATTTCTTTTGCGTTGAAGTTTTAACACATATTTCAGATGCGTAATTTATTATGTCATTCGCCAAATAATTAACGTTGTAAGAAAAATGCCCGAATATATCAATACTGCCAAAATGGTAATTATTTTAGAAAGCCGATTTGTATGATCTTGTTTTCGAATTACATAAAACGATAATACTAATCCAACAACAGGAAGTACTATTGCAAAGAAACTAATTGCTGGAGAAACAAAAGTAAGAAAGCTACTATTTAACAAACCGGTATCTTTCATTATTAATTCTGCTGAGTGAACACCCTTCGGGTCTGAAATTGCGTAATTCCAATATGGAATTCGTGATGTGGTTTTAAATAATGCTTTTAGCAAATGCAGACTTGCAGTAATCGGTAAAATTGCCAACACTAGCTGTGTAAATGCACTTTTCCAGGTTTCGTGTGTGAAATATCTTTTCATCCAGGCTAAAATGAAATAGTAGATCCAAGGCAATAATGCAAATAGCGTTATAGCCTTTATTGTTCCTGTGTAACTACCCGAAATATGAAAATACCCATTAATATAATCAGGAATAATCATAATTATTTTCTTGCTTACTGACCATTCGACAAATATTTCATAAACAATAAATCCACTCACAATAAGGAAGAATGCTATTTCTGCCCACGATAATTTTATTTTTGTAAATAAATCGGCAGCAATTTTTTGTTTCTGAATAGCAATATTATCTTTTGTACACGATTTGAAACATTGTCCGCATAAAATACAGTCTCTGTTATCTTTTAGTGTTGCCGGATATAATTCTGATGTGCAGGAACGTCTAACAAATTTGTATTGATTCTCTTTGCTTATACAATCCTTTGTCTTGCAATTTTTACATACATCGATATTTATTACTCTTAATTTTTTAAACGATAGCAGGGAATACAATCCGAGTAAATGTCCGATGGGGCAAACATAAGTACAAAATGTTCGTTTCTCCCAAACTAACCCTGTAATTGTTGCAACGGCAAACAACACAATCATATAAATTGCCATATATTGTGGAATCCGGTGAATAGCTAAAGTGTGTATCCCAACAATTAGAATAATAGCATAAAACAAAGTTATTACCCAACCCGATTTTAGAAATTTGCCTGGGCTTTTTCTTAGTCCGATTTTTCCAAAAAACGAAGTAATTAATTCCATCGGACAGATACTACACCAAAATCGCCCCCAAAATATTGCCGTTACAATAATTAAAGGCCACCAATACGACCACACGATCAAGTTAGATAAGTTTGTATTACGAAGTATTTTTGCAAAATCAGGGTCTTTAGTTGTAATGCCTATAGCACCGTATATTAGTAATACGAATATAGTTAAAGTTAAAAACGGTATGCTTGTTAAGAAATATCTGTTTTTAAATAGTTTGTTAATCATTTGCTCTGCTACTTTTTTTAATCTTCTCAACATAACATTTCCTGCAAAGCGGTATATAATTGTCTGTTTCACCAAGTAAAACCAGGTTGTCATCTTTAATAATGCGGTGGGAATATTGGGCGAGGTTTCCGCATTGCATACATATAGCATGAACCTTTGTCACATACTCGGCTGTGGCCATAAGTGATGGTATAGGGCCAAATGGGTTTCCGAGATAGTCCATATCCAGACCTGCAACAATAACCCTGATCCCCTCATTTGCAAGTAGGTTACAAACATGTGCAAGCTCTTTATCAAAAAACTGTGCTTCGTCAATTCCTATGACATCAACATCCGAGACAAGCAATAAAATTTGAGAGGCGGTTTGAACGGGAGTTGATTTTATTGATGATTTATCATGCGAAACAACATTCTCTTCATCATATCGCACATCAATGGCCGGCTTAAATATCTCAACCTTTTGTTTTGCTATTATTGCCCGGTTAAGCCTGCGAATAAGCTCTTCAGTCTTTCCGGAAAACATCGAACCACAGATAACCTCTACCCATCCATTGCGCTTTTGATGCCCATTTGTATTTTCCAGAAATATTGAGTCTGTCATTGATAAAATCTTTATATCTTTATTCGCTCGTTTTATTTTGTTAAGCGTACAAAAATATTAAAAATTATGAATAGAGAATTTATTATTAAAGAAGTGGTTAGCACAGAGCAGGAAATTGGGAAATTAATTGCAGGATTTAGCTCCGGTCTGGAGGAAATTGCCCGTATTGATATTGACCTTACCCTGGAGAAGATAAGGAAACTGTATGATATGGTGCTGAAGTTGGAAGATTCGGATTTAAAGGTTATTAAGGAAAGAGTGGAGAAAGAAGAGATAGTAATTGATACGCCAGCTCCACTACAGACTGAAAAAGAAATTGTAGAACCCGAAGAGATTCCTGTAGTAAATGTGGAAATGGATGTTCAGGAGGATAAGATGGCAGAGCAGGAAAATGTAGAAAAGACGGTCGAGACGGAGACTTCGGTTTTATTTGAAACAGAAACAAAGCCAGAAAATCCGGAGACAATAATAAAAGAAAATCCTGTTTCAACAGGCGTCACAATGGACCTTTTCGGAGAAACAGTGGCCGACAAAATTGTCCCTGCTACAGATAAAACTGTTGCAGATTCCATTTCCGAAAAGATTATAGAGGAGAGTGTTGCAGATGTTATCAATAAAACTATAATTAGCGATTTGAAAGCAGCCATCGGAATAAATGAAAAATTCTTTTTTATCAATGAATTATTCGATGGTAATATGAAAGATTATAATGAGACAATAGATAAACTGAACAATTGTTCAGGTAAAGATGAAGCCTTGGCATTTTTTATTGAATTAGAAGCAAAATATCAATGGAAGGATGATAATGAGGCTGTTGTGCAATTGAAGGAGTTGATAGGGAGGAGATATGAAAAATAAAATCATAATAATCCTACTTCTTTCCCCTTTTTTCCAAATAAGTGCTCAGGACAAAAAATATGCAATTTCAGTTGTTGATACCCTGACCTCTCAATCAATGTATGGCAGAGGATATGTGAATGACGGAAACAGAATTGCAGCGGATTTTATCAAAAAGGAATATAGAAAGACCAAATTAAAGCATTTTGGTAATGATTATTTTCAGCCGTTTACAATGCCGATGAACACCTTTTCGGATACCATTGATGTTTTTGTTGATGAAAACAGACTTGTTCCGGGTAAGGATTTTGTTCTGTACAGCTCATCCCCTTCTGTTGATGAAACCTTTCAGATGATTTGGGCTTTGAAGGATACGGCTGGTAATTTGATATTTCCACCAGATATGGATTTGTCGGGTCTATCTGAAATGGTGTTGGTAACTGATGCCAATCCTCGCAAGTTCGATTATAAAAAATACAAGGCCAAAGGCTATGTTTTTCTGAGGGAAGGAACGGTATGGTGGCATGTTTCAGATGGAGGTTCTGTCTTGCCGTATTTCAGATTACTGATAGCCAAAGACAAAATTTTCCCCCAAAACAAAATATTGAAGATAAAGGCAGTTAACAAATTTTATGAAGCATATCCTACCCAAAATATTATCGGATATGTTAAAGGAAAGGTCCATCCCGATACATTTTTAATTTTTACTGCTCATTACGATCATCTTGGACAGATGGGGTCGGAGGCATCTTTCCCGGGTGGTAATGATAATGCCAGCGGAACAGCAATGCTGCTTGATCTAGCCAGGTATTATTCCGACAAACATAATCGCTCTGACTATTCTGTTGTTTTCATTGCTTTTAGCGGAGAGGAAGCCGGGTTATTAGGCTCAATGTATTATGTCTCTCATCCGTTGTTTGCGCTTTCGCAGATAAAATTTCTGATTAATATTGATATGGTTGGCTCAGGCAGTGATGGAATAAAGGTTGTCAACGGCTCCGTGTTTAAGGATGAGTTTGACAGAATGGTAAAACTGAATGATGACAAGCAATATCTGAAAAAAGTCAGCCCGAGAGGATCAGCATCCAACAGCGATCATTTTCCTTTTTATGATGTGGGTGTCCCCTCTTTTTTCATTTATACCCTTGGTGATGAATGTAAAGAGTACCATAATATTTATGACACGCCGGAAAATGTTCCTTATACTGAATATGATGATTTGTTCAGGTTGCTGACTGATTTTATAGGTTCATTTAGATAATAAAAGTGAATGAATAGTTCTGGGTTTACTGGTGCGCTGTCGTGGGTTGAAATCCGTAACTGCCCGTGTTAAAGGTATTAATAGAATAACCCTGAAAGGGTTAAATATAAATAGCCCCGTGCTTCAGCACGGGGAATAAGTGAAACGAAAATGATAGTTTTGGTGGAATTTTCGATGGCGGAGCCGAAAATTGCAACAAAACGGCTAATTAAAAAATAAATTATGTCAAAACTATATCTCGTACCAACACCAATCGGAAATCTGGAGGATATTACACTCAGGGCAATTCGGATATTGAAGGAAGTTGGTCTTATCCTGGCAGAAGATACAAGAACAACAGGTGTGCTTTTAAAACATTACGAAATTACCACTCCTATGAGGTCGCATCATCAGTTTAATGAGCATAAAACAATTTCAGATTTTGTCAACAGGCTTTTATCGGGCGAAGATATTGCTATGGTTACCGATGCAGGCACTCCCGGTATTTCCGACCCGGGGTTTCTTCTTGTCAGGGAGTGTATTAAAAAGAATGTTGATATTGAAACATTGCCCGGAGCCACGGCCTTTGTCCCGGCTTTGGTAAATTCTGGTTTGCCTTGCGACAGGTTTGTTTTTGAAGGTTTTTTACCACATAAAAAGGGACGAAAATCAAAACTTGAAAGCCTTAAAGAGCAATCTTATACAATGGTCTTTTATGAATCGCCTTACAGACTAATAAAAACCCTTGAACAATTTTCCGAATATTTTGGCAACGACAGAAAAGCCTCAGTATCAAGAGAGTTGACAAAAATTTATGAAGAGACAGTAAGAGGTACTCTGGCAGAATTGATTACTCATTTTTCAGAGAAAAAACCAAAAGGAGAAATAGTTATTGTTGTTGAAGGGAAATGACCTTGAAGATAATATTATGTTTTTCAAGCATTCAGAAAAACATTTATTGCAGTAACCACTGCCAAATAGGGATGACTTCTATAACCAACTCTTCAACAACAATGGTTTCTTTTTCTTCAAAAGTCAGTATTAATGCTTTTTTAAGACCATAAGATTTCATTGCCTCGACAAGCCCTCGTATTTCTCTGTTGCGTGTATTATTATCCTGCAAAGTTTGGCTAACCTGTATTGCATTTACTATTTTTGCTCTTTCCCTGATAAGAAAATCACACTCATATTTGCCTTTATGATAGAATATTTCATAACCGTAGCGTTTAAGTTGTAGAAACACTATATTTTCCAATTGACGACCCGAATTTTCAGTAAACTGAAAAGATATTGAATTGGCAAGCCCTGTATCTATCAAATAGACCTTTTTGGGATTGACCAATTGTTTTTTTAAGGAATAATCGAATTTATTTATTGTGAACAGCAGATATGACTGCTCAAAATACCCGATGTAATCTTTTACGGTCATCGCATTTGATAATCCCAGTATATTTTTTATTGAATTATAACTGAATTCTTTTGAGGTGTTACTAACCAAATAATGTAATAGCTCAATAAGTGCTTTTTCGTGCTGAACTTTGTACCGTGCAATGACATCCCTGTATAGAATATCATCATAAAGACTTTTAAGGAAAATTTGATTTCCTGTTTTAATAAATTCCGGGAAACCGCCTGTTTTTACATACTCTATGAACAATTGCTTGATCTTTGCAATTTTTACCGGGCTGTAAATATCATTCTTTTCCAATTCCGTTTTTCCCCATCTTAAGAACTCTTTAAATGAAAAGGGATACAACTCATTTCTGATGTTTCTTCCCGTCAGATGAGTTCCCATTTCTTTACTCAACATTAAAGCATTTGATCCCGTAACAAATATTTTTTTTCCTTCATTATACAATCGTCTGACATACCTTTCCCAACCTTTAACGTTTTGTATTTCATCAAAATAAAAATTGTTTTCTTCCCCAAACAATTCTAAAAAAGCGTCATTTAATTTTTCAAAATCTTCCGTTTCAAAATTGTACAAACGGTTGTCGTCAAAGTTGACAGAATAGTTGCCGTTCTTCTGTCTTTGTTGTATTTGTTTGATAATGGTAGATTTACCTGATCGCCTTATCCCCGACACAATTTGGATAAACGGTGTCTTGATGGCGTCTTCAATCTCTTTTTGCAAGTCTCTTTCAATGAGCCTGGTTTCCGGAACTTGCTCTCTTTGTGATATAATAACACTTTTAATGACTTCTTTACTTATTGACATATTCTATGTTTACTAATTGTTTTTGCAAAAATAATACTTTTTTACTAAATACCAATTAGTAATTTACGGTTATTTTACTAAATACGAATTAGTAATACCTTTGCAACTTTTTTTATACTTTTGGCACCTGTTTCATATATTTAAAATAAATGAGTCAAACTACCGGGAGTATTGAGAAGTTGAAAGTTTGCATCATCATACCGGCTTACAACAATGCAAAAACATTGAAAAGTGTGGTTGAAGATGTTTCACGATATTCCCGTAATATCATTGTCGTGAATGACGGCTCAACCGATGGAACAAAAGAAATACTTTCGGAGTTTTCTTATATTGATGTAATATCTTACGAAAAGAATATCGGCAAAGGATATGCCTTGAGTAAGGGTTTTGAATATGCCATTGAAAAAGGATATAAATATGCGATAACCATTGATGCTGACGGACAGCATTTTGCCGATGATATTCCGTTGTTTTATGAAAAGGTATTAGAAGAAAGAGATGCCGTTATTATCGGGGCGCGGAATATGACACAGGATGGGATTCCGGAGAAAAGCAGTTTCGGACACAAATTTTCAAATTTCTGGTTTCGGGTCGAAACTGGAATTAAACATCCCGATACGCAGTCGGGTTTCAGACTTTATCCTTTAAACCGGATTAAAGATTCAAAGTGGTTTACTGTAAAATATGAATTTGAGATTGAGGTTATTGTGCGTCTTGCCTGGAAAGGAGTGAAGATAACCTATGTACCCATAAAGGTTTATTACGCACCCAAAGAGGAGAGAATTTCACACTTTCGCCCTTTTGTTGATTTTACAAGGATTAGTATTTTGAATACTCTGTTTGTTATTTTTGCTTTTTTATATATTAAGCCGCGTGATTTTACAAAAGCTGCTTTTAGAAAATCAGTTAAGCAGCATTTTAATGAGCAAATCAATAATCCGAAATTTTCTAATTTAAATCTGACCCTATCGGTTGCATTTGGAGTATTTATGGGAATCATTCCGATATGGGGTTATCAACTTGTTTCTGCAATTTTTCTGGCGCATGTGCTTAAACTGAATAAGGTAATTGTTGCCATTGCCGCAAATATCAGCTTACCTCCGATAATACCTTTTATTCTATTTGTTTCGGTAAAAACAGGTGAGCTTGTTTTAGGAGTTAAAACTGAATTGGATTTCCATTCAGATATCACGTTTGAGGTAATAAAATCATTATTAAAGGTTTATGTGGTGGGTAGTATTGTGTTAGCAATTTTGCTTTCCGTTTTTTCCGGTTTGATCTCTTTGTTACTTTTGTCGGTTTATAGAAAAAATGAAATGCCCTCACCTTATTCCGATAGCTATCGGAACTCCCGAAGGGATAGGAAAGAAGACGAGTAAATTATTGTCTTTTGTTGGGTGAAAAATAGGAGGAATGAATAATGTTTTTCTTTTGTATGAGAAAGAGGGTTAGTATTTTATTTTTAATATTCGTGTATTTTTTGGCAGAAAATAACAATTGTCGTTACTACTCAGTAGCCCCGTGCTTTAGCGCGGGGTAAAAGTAAAAAGATATTGCAGTTTTGGCAAAATTTTTGACAGCGCAGCCAAAAATTGTGACAAAACATATTAATAATTAAGTAGTTAGGTTTTTCATTAATTGGAGTTTATTTGAGTTTTGTTTCTTTGCAATTTGAAATTTCTGGTTTATCCAGGTTAGGGTGAGGTGATATATTGTAATAGTTAATATTTTTATGGGGCATTTTTTTATTTTCATAAACAGCTATCTGTCAAAAAGAAAATGGTTGGTCTTTTCTTTGGCTGCTGCTTTTATTGCCCTGACTTATTATTCGGTTTCAAATCTGAAAACAGATGAAAATTTCTCCGCTTTATTCCCGAAAGAGAAGAATTTTGAAAAATTTAATCTTGTATTAAAGAATTCTTCTTTTGCCGATAAAATTGTAATCTTTTTCTCGGCAACTGACACTGCTGATGATAACAAAACAAGCTTGTTGGCTGGCAGGGCTGATATTTTTGTTGACTCAGTGAAGAAAGGATTCAGCTCTCAAATAAAAGATATTAAGTACAAAATTTCAGATGAGGACATTTTATTGTTGTACGATTTTTTTACGATAATCTCCCGCTGTTTCTGAATGAAGACGATTATAATGAAATCAACAGGCGTATTGCCGATACGGTAATTAAACCGACATTACAAAAAGATCTAAATACTTTGATATCGCCTGCCGGAATTGCGATGAGGCAATTTATTTTAAAAGACCCGTTTGGCTTCACACCATTGTCAATGAACAAGCTAAATCAATTTCAGGTTGGTGATAATTTTTCTATTGTTGACAACAGAATATTCTCGAAAGATAAAAACAACCTTTTTGTTTTCATAACAGTCTCACACTCTTCAGATACACGGGCAACTGAAGAGCTGGTAGAGGGTTTGAACCACCTTATTAATTCAGGTAGTGACGATTCTGTCGCAGTTAATTACTATGGTGCTCCTGTAGTTGCTGCTGCCAATGCGGAAAGGATTAAAAAGGATATTATGCTCACGGTAAGTATCACCTTGTTGTTTATATTTCTGTTTTTAAGCCTCTATTTTAGAAACTACATTTTACCCTTTCTGCTTTTTATTCCGGTTATTGTCGGAGCAGGGGTTTCTTTGATTTTAATTTATTTTATTAAAGGAGAAGTATCTGCAATATCAATGGGAGTTGGTTCTGTATTGCTGGGTATTGGTATTGACTATTCTCTCCATTTTTTTACACATTCAAAACAGACAAATTCGGTTGGTGATCTGTTGAAAGACATATCTGTTCCCATTATGATGAGCAGCATTACAACCGCTTCGGCTTTTTTATGCCTTTTTGTAATTAAGTCCGATGTTTTCAGTGATTTGGGATTTTTTGCTTCCGTTAGTGTAATATCTATTGCTTTTGCCACTCTGATAATTCTTCCGTTGATATTCAAATTATTGAAAAAATCGAAACGGAATATTTTTAAACCGGCTTTTCCTGACAGAATTGCGTTAATAAACTTTGAGAACAAGAGGTATTTGATCCTTGCAATTTTTGTGTTAACAATTGTTTTTTATTTTACCGGAAAAAGAACCACTTTTAATGAGAATTTGATGGATATGAATTATATGTCCGCAAAGTTGGCCAAAGCCGAAGATTTTCTGAATAATAAAACGGCTTTTGCGAAATCCTCACTCTATCTGGTTGCATCCGGAAAGAATCTTGAAGACGCTCTGTATTATTCCGAAAAAGTAACTGCCAGGTTGGATAGCCTGAAAAAAGCCGGAGTCATTAATGAATATTTCTCTGCCAGCCCCATACTTATGACATCTGATGTTCAAAAGGAGAAAATTGGGAGATGGAATAGTTTCTGGAAAGAAAGAAAGGAAAAGCTGATATCTGCGATTATTGTTAAAGGTGGTTCTTTAAAGTTTAAAGATGATGCATTTATAGATTTTTTCGATTTGTTGAATAAAGACTTTAAACCTGTATCGCTTGATAAGTTCGAAGGAATAAAAAACCTTTATTTTAGTGATTACCTGATTGATAATCAGAATTTGTCTGCTGCTATCACTTTAATTAAAGCCGACAGGGCAAATAAACCGGCCATAAGAAATAGTATAAAACAGACCGATAATATTTTTCTTTTCGACAGGCAGGGATTTACTGAAAAACTCTTTTCAATCGTAAAGTCACAATTTTATACATTGATACTTTTATCATCTTTAATTGTTTTTTTGATATTGCTGTTATCTTTTGGCAGGATTGAACTGGCTTTTATAAGTTTTGTCCCTATTGTTTTAAGCTGGATATGGACTGTCGGGATAATGGGCCTGTTCGGCATTCAATTCAATATTTTCAACATTATAATTTCAACTTTTATTTTTGGACTTGGTGTTGATTACAGTATCTTTATAACAAAAGGATTATTGCAAAAACTGCAGTTTAACAAAGACAATATTATATCTTATAAGACATCAATTTTACTTTCCGGAATTACCACAATAGTGGGTACAGGAGTACTTATATTTGCAAAGCATCCTGCATTAAAATCAATTGCATTAGTTTCAGTAATAGGTATATCATCAACTATCATTATCTCTTTCACGGTACTGCCTTTACTGTTTAATTTTCTTACGAGATATAAAGGGAAAAAACGGGCTCTGCCTGTTACATTGTTGAACTTTGTGTTTTCAATATCTTCTTTACTCTATTTTGTGTTTTCTACGCTGACACTGGCAGTAATTGTAATTCCTGTTCTTAAAATATTGCCACTGAAATCAAAAACAAAAAAAATCTTTGTGCATAGGGCAATCCGGTTTTTTTCAAAGACAATTGTTTATCATAATTTTACTTTATCCAAAGTATTGATTAATATTAATAAGCATACATTTGATGAGCCTGTACTTGCTATCTCCAATCATCAATCGGCTTTAGACCTTGTTTTTCTTTTAATGTTTCATTATAAAACAGTGATTTTATCAAATCAAAAGTCTCTCAGAAATATTTTTTACGGGCCTGCAATTCGTTTTACTGATTTTATTTATTCAGCAAAGGGTTTGGATGAAGTGTCAGAAATTATAAAACAACGGATGGAAGATGGGTATTCGGTAATTATTTTTCCGGAAGGTACACGCTCATCAACTGGCAAAGTCAAAAGATTTCATAAAGGTGCTTTTTACATTGCTGAAAAACTGAATTTGGATATATTGCCATTAATGATTGATGGAGCTTATGATATAATGAGCAGAAATGAGTTTTTCCTGAGGAGAGGAGCTGTCTATATAAAAGCATTTGATAAAATTGATTTTAAGGATGGAAAATTTGGCAATTCATATCGCGAGCATACAAAGGCAGTACAAAAATTTTATCGTGAGGAATTTGATAAGTTAGATATCGAAGTAAGGATTCCCGACAGGCTTAAACATAATTTAATAAACAGATATACATTTCGGGGGCCTGTGCTTGAATGGTATATGCGAATAAAACTTCGTTTGGAAGATAATTATAATTTTATTAATAACATTGTACCACGAAATGCAATAGTTACAGATGTTGGCTGTGGATATGGCTTTCTTTCAACAATGCTTGCTCTTGTTAGTGACAAAAGAGAAGTTTTTGGGATAGATTATGATGAAAACAAAGTTATTACAGCGAAGTATTGTACCGAAGACCTTAAGAATTTGGAGTTTATCAGTGCAGATGTTTTAACGGTTGATATTCCTCAAAGTGATGTGATCATAATAAGCGATGTGCTGCATTATATGTCGAAGGAGAAACAGATCTTACTGCTCGAAAAGTGTTTTGCGGTTATGAACAACGGAGGAATGGTGATAGTGCGCGATGCCGATGCCGACCTGAAGAAAAGAACCATAGGAACCCGTATCACCGAATTTTTCTCAACACGCTTTGGATTTAACAAAACCGTTGAGAGGCTGGATTTTGTTTCCGGAAAACATATTGTTGAAACGGCTAAGAAATTCGGAATGGAAACTGAGATAATTGATGACACAAGGTTTACTTCCAATATAACTTATGTTATAAAGAAAAAGTTGTAATTTAGCAAGCGTATAACGACCATTAACAGGATGAAAATAAGAATCCGAAATTAGTATATTCTTAATATACAGGTATTTAATTTAAGGGGTAACAGTGCCTAAAGAGGAAATATGAGGCATAAATGGTGGTTATACGAAATTGGGACTGGTGGATATTTCAGAGTTAACTGCAATTAGGAGCGAGAAAAACTCAAATATTAAATAAATTTATTTGAACAAAATGAAAGAAGAATTTAAAGACAGAAAATCATTAGATGATTATCAAAAGAAAATACAGACATTAAGAGAAAAAGAAAGATTTTCAGGAATAAATTATCAATTTATCCTTATTGAAGAACAGATGATAAAGGATTTTGAACGTTCAGCATCAATTAAACATCCTGGTGATAAAGGAAATTCAAGAGAAAATTTTATTAGAAATTTTTTAACAACATCTGGATACTTACCAAAAAAATATGCTGTGTCAGAAGGAAGTTCTCATATTATTTCAGCCACAGGACATACAAGTGACCAAACAGATTTATTAATTTATGATGCACTCAATACACCTAAGTTACTTTCTTTGGATAATATTCAGTTTTTTCCCGTAGAAACTGTTTACGGGGTTATAGAAGTAAAATCTAATCTTAATTCAAAAGAAACTGTTTTTGACGCACTAAATAAAATAAAATCGTTCAAAGGTCTCAAAAGGTCAAAAACCTCATCAAAAAAATTAGGAGGACTAACTATTACAACAGATGCTTCGGAAGGATTTGGGATTATTTTCGCCTATGATAGTTCGTTAAAATGGAAAACACTAATTGAATATGTTGAAGAATTTTAAAAAGAAAATCCTTCAAAAGTTTGGCCAAATTTAATTGTCATCTTAAATCAGGGAACAGTTGGGCAATTAAAAGAGGTAAATCGTGGAGGAATAGGAAGTATTAGCGTTTACTCATCTGACGAAATAAGTTCATTAGATAAAGTAAGACTATTTGGAAGTCCAAAACATCATTCCAATTTGTTAGAATTTTATTTATTACTTATGGATTTATTAAATAGTATAAATTTACCTTCACCACCTCTTAGAGAATACGTTAATCTAAACAGACCAAGCGGAAAACACACATACAATTTTGGAATGATGTCTGGTTTTAGTGAAATTCGAGAATGTGAAAAACACGGTGATTATTTAAGAAAGGTAACAGATGGCAATTTAGATAAAATAATAAATACTTGTAAAAACACAGAGAAAGTTAGTTGGACAAGTATCACAAATTTGATTTATAAGGAAAAAAAAGAAAATGATAATGGAGTAAAAGATATTAAACTTTATAATCCTGAAAATCATCCATTAGATGAACTTATGCTTCATCCTGAGAACAAAAGTCTGCTTTTTGATGAATTGGTTATTAATGGAGAGAAATATTGGATACCTTTTTATTATTCAGTAGCAGAAAAACTAATATCAGAATGCCCTAAATGTGAGAAGAAAAATAATAAAAGCAGTTAACAAAGTATATAGTTTATGGCGGGTGAAGTGCTAAATATGAACGATTTAACATCAAATAAAATCGGTGTAGGTTGAAAGATTTGTGTTTCAAAACCGCCACAAAACCATATACAAACCGTCAGACTGTCTAAAAACCCAACCTTTCTCTTTTTAAAATTGTTGATAACTTCATCAGTTACTAACAGGTGTAACTTACAGATATTGAGTATATTTACATCATGAAATATATAACAGGT